>JBBQRU010000131.1:0-14711 GCA_038214545.1 Cyanophyceae cyanobacterium
TGATTTCTTCTCCCAACCGACTAAAATCGGCTGATAGGATAGATGGAGCAATCACAATGGGCTTCTGAGATGAGCTAGTGGTCATGGCTAATGGGTTCTCCTGTGTCCTCTATATGTAGGCATTTTAACATTTAGATGTACATCCCCTACAGTACTTTGATCCCGCTTTTCAAAGATCAGCTTAATTATTTGAGCAGCAGATGGTAAAAAAGTTAGCGTGGATCGTTTTGGGTTTAAGTAGCTTTTGCCTAAGTACACCTGTACTGGCGGGGCAAAGCTCGATTGGTGAGCAAGGTATTGATGCTCTAAGATTACATAAATCTCCTTATAATTTAATCGGTCGGAAGATTGCGATTGGTCAAGTAGAAATTGGTCGTCCGGGAAAGTTTGGGTTAGATAAGGCTGTTTCGATGAATCGAGCAGTGACGCTGGCGGGAGTGTTTTTACGAGATAAACCGGCGAAATCAAATGGCAGCGTCGATCCTCATGCGGAAAATGTGGCTGGGGTGATGGTGAGTACAGATAAGGCTTTACCTGGGGTAGCACCAGGGGCGCGGCTATATGCAGCGGCGGTGGGTTCGCTGAAAACTGGTGGTCAACCGGAAGAGTGTTTGTCAGCGCAGTATGTAGCGTTGCAAAATGGTGGTGATGTCCGGGCGATTAATTTTAGTTTTGGCGAACCTTTGGAACGCGATGCGCGACCGAATGCGATTTTGGATGGTAATGCTTTACTGACTGAATGTATTGACTGGTCGGCGCGGGTGCATAATGTTTTATATGCGATCGCTGGTAATCAAGGCAAGGGTGGAATTCCGATTCCGACGGATAATTTTAATGGGGTGACTGTTGCTTTTTCGAGTCGCTTACAGGAAATTTTTAGTAAAGTTGATGTTTCCAACTTAGCGACGATCACAGAGGGTTTTGGTAGACACTTGCTGGGACGGGAGTTTAATTTGGCGGCGCGGAGTTCTGTAAGTTTGGTTGCGCCCGGTAGTAATATTCGGTTATTGAATCCGGATGGTAAATTAGCAAAGGTGACAGGGACGAGTTTTGCTGCACCTCATGTGACAGCGACTTTGGCATTGTTACAAGAGTTTGGAGATCGGCAATTACGGACACATAAGCCGAATTGGAGTCTGGATTCGCGCCGTCATGAATTGATGAAGGCTGTGTTGCTGAACTCTGCTGATAAGATTCAAGATTTGGGTGATGGCTTGCATTTAGGAATGAGTCGGACTTTGATTGATAAACTGAATCGCAACTGGCTATTAACCGAAGCTTACAAAAATCCGAAAATTCCTTTAGATTCGCAAATGGGTGCAGGTCATTTGAATGCGTTTCGCGCACATCAGCAATTTAGTGCTGGTCAATGGACTCCTCATGATGTAGTTCCGGCAATTGGTTGGGATTATCGGACTGTGGATGCTAGCAAATCTACAGAATATGTGCTAAGGCAGCCATTAAAGGCGGGGAGTTTCGTGGCGATGACTTTGGCTTGGGATCGGTTGGTGGAATTGAATGATGCCAACAAAAATGGACTGTATGATGTTGGGGAAACTTTTAGCGATCGCGGTGTGAATCGTCTGGATCTATATCTTGTCAAAGCCGGTGAGAAAGATCCGACAAAGGCTACGGCTTGTGCTTCTACTAGTGATGTTGACAGTGTGCAACATATTTTCTGCCCTGTCCCAGAAAAAGGCAATTATAAAATTCGGGTTTCGTTCCGCCAAAAGGTGAATGCGATTACTCAGCGCTATGCTTTGGCTTGGTGGACGGTGGCTGATCGGTTGTAGCAGTCAGAAGTGATTAAAATTGCGGTATCGTTACCCGCCAAAATATAGATATTTCCAGTCCGTTCGTCTAGTCTAACGATAAGCTAGTTAGGATTAGATCCGGAGTTTCGGATTGGGAAGACCAAAATGGCTAAACATCGGGGTAAAAAAATTGCACCTGCACCAATGCCAACAGATATTGGCGTGGTGGACTTGATTGATAACTACTTCACCGCTTATAACTCAGCGCGGTTGCGGGAAATCTGTCAACTGCTGCGGTCAGATGTGTTGACTCCGGGGGTGACGGTGGGAGTTAGTCTTTCGGGGGCGATGACACCAGCGGGATTTGGCGTTAGTGTTTTAGCACCTTTGATTCGCCACGGTTTTATTGACTGGATGATTAGTACTGGTGCGAATCTTTACCATGATATGCATTACAGTTTGGGTTTTGAACTGTTTGCGAGTAATCCATTTGTGGATGATGTGCAACTGCGGGAAGAAGGCACCATTCGCATTTATGACATTACTTTTGGTTACGATGTGCTGTTGGAGACGGATGCTTTTATCCGGAAAATTTTGCAATCAGAACCATTTCAAAAGCGAATGGGAACGGCTGAATTCCATTATCTCCTAGGGAAGTATGTACGGGAAGTTGAGAAGCAATTGGGGATTGAGCATTCCTGTTTGCTGGCAACAGCTTATGAATGTGGCGTGCCGATCTATACTTCTTCACCTGGTGATAGCTCGATTGGGATGAATGTTGCGGCTTTGGCATTGGAAGGCTCAAAATTAATTTTAGATCCTTCTATTGACGTGAATGAGACAGCAGCGATCGCGTACTTGGCCAGAGAAACAGGTATCCCAGATCTTGAGGGTAAAAGTGCGGCGTTAATTATTGGCGGCGGTAGTCCGAAGAACTTTCTGCTACAAACTCAACCACAACTGCACGAAGTTCTCGGATTAGAGGAACGAGGACACGATTTCTTTATCCAGTTTACCGATGCTCGTCCGGATACTGGTGGCTTGTCTGGCGCGACTCCGAGCGAGGCTGTCAGCTGGGGTAAAATTGATCCAGAAGAGTTACCGAGTACGATTGTTTGTTATACCGATAGTACGATCGCTTTACCTTTAGTTACAGCTTATGTAATGAATCAATGTCAGCCGCGCGAGTTAAAGCGGTTATACGACAGGCGAGATGAAATGATGACCAGGTTGCAGACAGATTATTTAGCAGCAAAAGATCAGCCAACGCCTAAAAGTGCGGCAGAAGCTGCAACTTATCCGTGTGGGACACCAGTGCGGACATAGGTGATAGCTATTAGCCTGGAACTTGAGTTCCGGGCAATTTCTGGTCCTGAAGCAGATATGTGGTCATTTTGCCTTTACCTTTGACTTCGATTTCACCACGTTTTTCTAGGACAAAGTCGTCGCGTAAGTATTCATAAGTAACTTCTGTGAGTTGAATTTTCCCAGCTAAACCGTGGGATTCCATGCGACTGGCGATATTTACTGTATCACCCCAGAGATCGTAACTAAACTTTTTCAGCCCAATCACTCCCGCAACAACAGGACCACTATGGATACCGATCCGGATATTTAAAGTTTGATCATTATCGAGATTAAATTGGCAGATTGCTTTTTGCATATCTAGTGCCATAAAAGCGATCGCGGAGGCGTGATCCAGACGGCGTGTAGGTAAACCACCTACTACCATATAAGCATCGCCAATGGTCTTGATTTTCTCTAAACCATATTGTTCGCTGAGGCAATCGAAAGCGGAGAAAATTTGATTGAGTAATCTGACGACTTGAATCGCTGACAAAGAAGTGGCAATTTTGGTGAAGCCAACTATATCTGCAAATAAAACTGTGATTTCCGTAAAGTCTTCGGCAATGATACCTGTTTGCTGACGGAGGCGCTCGACGATCGCTTCTGGTAGAATATTCAACAATAAACGTTCATTTTGTTTTTGTTGATGACGCAGTGCTTCTTCGACGCGTTTGCGTTTAATAAATTCCGTGATTTGGCTACTAATCGCCACCATTATTTGTAGTAAGTCTTGATCGGGACCGAGTACCTCCCGGCTAAAAAAAACCATGACCGCAAAAATTCTCCCGTCTTCGAGGATCGGGAAGCCAAAGGCTGTGTGTAATCCGGCGACAGATACGAAGGTCCATCGCCCAAAGTTAGGATCGTCAACAACATCGCGACTCCAATAAGGAGAAGCTGTTGCCCAAACTTTTCCGGCTAAGCCTTCATCCAAGCTGAGTGTAGTTTGCCAAGTGACGGATTTAAATTCAGCAGATGTAATAGAAGTTGACCACATTTCCACACATCTCAGTACTGGGTTGCTCCGGGAGCGCACTGAGGTACTGATATATTGTTCATCAGTCCAAAGTTCTCCGACATCCCATCCCAGACTTTCACAAATCGCTTGTAAAATTTGCGGCATTGTCTGCCTGATGCTCTGTTGTTCTGATAAAATTCGGGTAATAGCGTGTTGGGTGTTGTTACACTGTTGTCGGCGCTGGCGATCGGTGACATCTCGACCAATATAGACGACATCTTGTAATCCAGGAATTTCCTGATTTATGACTGAAGCGGAAAAGGCGATTAAGAGCTTTTCTTTATTTTTAGTTTGACAAACTAGTTCTAAATCTTGGAAAGTTTTTTGACACAAAGAATCTGTCGCGATCGCTGACTCTAAGGATTGGCAATCGTTGAAAATCATGGCTATTGGTTGATTGATTAATTCTTGTTCGCTGTAACCAAATAAATCTTGTGCAGCGCGATTTACTGTTTTAATTTTTCCCGATTTACTTGTTACGAGTAAAGCATCAGTCATTGATGTGATGACTTGATGCATGTAATTTTTATAAGAAGTTAAAGCACTAGATAATAAATTTGCTTCATTAATTGATTGAGACAGATTTTGTTCTAAAATCATTCTTTTGGTGACATCTTCCAAAAAAATAATTAATATTTCTTGCTCTTGATTACTGACAACATAAATATCTATATATAATTCATCTGTCTGAGAATATCTTTTTATGCCTTCTAATTTAAATAATTCTTGCTCACCTAAAAGGATAGTACTAAAAATATCTTCAATTCCAATAAATTCGGGAAAACTTAGCCGGATATCCCTCCCGATAAGCACCTCCTCAGGTAGGTCGGCAAAGTTTCGTGCTAGTTCAGACATATCCAGGATCAGCAAGTTTACATCCACTTCCAAGTGTTCAAATTTGCGGAGAATAGCTGGTTGATGAGTAATTCGTTCTGGTATTTGATAGGTCATAATTTTAATTCGAGCGTTTTGATCTTCTGCTTACCGATGATTTTCTGCGCTAGATTTTCAAAAATTGTGTCCACAGATAAGCCTGTTTTAGCAGAACTTACATATGTCATTACTGGCTGTGCAAATTGATAGTGATTGAGGATACAATTAATTGTTTCCTCATCAACTAAGTCGGCTTTATTAAAACTAACTGCAATTAAACCTTGCGGATTCACAGATGAGAAGATCTCTAAATATTGTGTCATATGGAGGAGAGTTTCTTGACGAGTGACATCACCGACAATAATTGCGGCGCTAGCTCCTTGTAAATACTTGGTAGCAATTTGCTTAAATTTATTATTTCCTTCCAAATCCCAAACAATTAATTGTACAAGGGTTTGCTGGTGTACATTGTATACATCGACGTTTTTGCGGGAAATTTTTACTCCGACACTTGATAGATAACTGTCACTAAATTGGCGTTCAACAAAACGGCGAATCAAACTGGTCTTCCCGACACCGAAATCACCAATTAAGCAGATTTTTTTAGTAATGGTAGGTATCATATTTTTTGAATTAAATATTTTATTTATAGATGGAGGGTTTGGTGCTCAACATCAATATTTAGCTTATAGATTGATAGCTCTGGATCTTCTGCTAAAGCTGTAACTGTTTGATTAACAATATTTTGTTTAATCTGTAGTCCATACAGATGATTGCTCCAAAATAAGATGAGCAAACTCAAAATTATCGAAATTATCCACTTCCAAGGGAGAGATTTCTTTTTTGGCTGGGAAGAAGAAACATTTCTTAACTTTTCTAAATGTAATGTTACCTCTGTGGGGATGCTGGTAACATCTCCGTCAAACTCTTGAAGATTAACTGTAGTCACAATCTGACTGAGAGATTTCTGGAGATCGCGAATAAACGACTGAGGGGCTTCTCCTTGGACTACTACAGCTAAATAACAGTAACCAGCGACTTCCAAGAGAATTCTGGAATTGCCGTACTCGATCGCATCGATTTCGGAGATGTCTCCAGACTGAGCAATGCATTCATTGACAAAGCTGCGAATAGCTGTTAACATGCCGGCTACCATCTCCGACTCTAAGATCTCATTACCTGCTTGCTGAACTTCGGTAATTACCAAACCCGAAAGTTTGTGAATTAAAAAAATCGCTCGCACTTGAAAGGGTGCTACTTCCTTAAGAATGAGTTCAGCCTCAGAAGTTCCCTGAATTTTTGCCCGGATTTTGCGCGTAATTCCCTCAACACTTAAAGCATTTTCCATCTTCTCGTTAATTGAGCGAATTACTTCTGCCATGTATTTGGCAATTGTACTGCCAATGATCGGATAAAGGGCATCTACCATCGCATCACGCTCTAGGGTAATCTGATGTTTGATGGCTGTAGCCATTTGGGAAGCGAGTGCAGTCGCTACAGCACCTTGATCTAAGCGAATTTGTTCCTCAATGGCGAGGGCGATTTCTGGAGCTATAGCTGTCGCAATGTCTGTCGGCGAATTTTCAATTTGGCAAGAAATAGCTGTAGATAATAATGGTCCGATGGCGCTACCCATTGAGGTCTTATTTTCAAGAGTTCTTTGCTGAATAATGGTATCAATAGTTGAAACTAAAGAGTCAGTAATTAATTTATTGTACTCAGCACAGCTACGAGAGAGCGATTCTCTGATCAATGGTTGAAGTCGCTCGATCATCTCTTCTGGAACTACCTGAGACTCCAGTACCACCAATTTTTGCTGCAAATCGGTAATTAAACTCGGACACCTAGCTAGTTCCGGGTGGACAAGCAGATTTTGTAATTGTGCGAGTGGATCTTCAATATTGACTTGAGATCGCCTTTGGTCGTGTTCATAAGTAGATTTACTTAGTGAGGCACTTGCTGATTCTGAGCTATCGGATTGGTTACACGATGGATTACTTTTTGGTAGCACACCTGTTATTCCTTATTTTGAGATAAAATTTACCCTTTTGAGTCAATCGGATTACTTTTTATTTAACTGCTAGCTAACCTGATATTTACTAATGACTTAAATCACTCCAAAAAGTTCTCAGTGTAAATACTAATGACGGCAAGAGAATGTTAGGTGTTAATTAATTTAGGTTCTATTTTAGGATAGACGATTTTACTTTTTAAGTAAAATAATTAAGCAAAACCACTGATTGTAAGTATTTGGCTTTACTTGAGTACATATACTATGACAGGTATCATCTAATGTTGCTTAGCAATGCGTCTACTGGTGACAAACTTTTCATTCGCTTGGTATAACATTGACACATCAAGTATATCTACTATGTGTCAGAATTACAGACTAGTATTCAAGAATGGAGACCTTAAAGTAAAAAATACAACAGTGAATAATCTTAAACAGATAAAAATATCACATAGTACGTAGATTTAATTACAACTAGGCGTAAGTTTACAAAACTGTTGGGATCTGGTATAGAAAACAGCATTGAGCGATGATTGCCATATCAGTTTCCAGGCGATCGCGCTGATCAAGCTTAGTAGCAACAGGTTATAGATAAAATTTCTGGGAACTCCCAAAGTAGATCGTTCATCTCCAGTCTTTAGGAACTTACTCCGCAAATAGAACACACAACTGTCATGAAGTACAAACAACCGGCGCTGCTCTTACTGTTTTCATTGTTAGCTCTCCTTGGCTATAACTACAAGGCAGTAATTGCCCAACCGCTGCTGCAAATCATGCCTAATCGTCCGCAAACAGCACCCGTGGGTTTGCCACCAAAATTGAGTTCTAATGACTTAACTGCACCTTTGACTTCCAAACTAGAAACTTATACTAGTCAAGCAATGGGTAGCAAACGCTCTTATAGCATTTCTTTACCACCAGGCTACGGACAAAACCCTTATCAGCGCTATCCGGTGATCTTTCTACTCCACGGTGGACATGGCGATGCGACCTCCTGGTTTGATCCGAAAAAAGGCGCAGCCTTAGTCACCATCCGCAAACTCTATGCTCAAGACAAGGTACCACCAAGTATTATCATTGCCCCAGATGGTAATGATGAGCGAGGAACTAGCCCTTATTGGGACCCACAATATATTGATGGTCCGCATGGGAAAGTCGTAACGGCGTTAGGGAAAGAATTAGTGAAAGTGATCCAAACCCGTTATCGGACATTACCCGCACCAGATTTTTGGGCGATTGGCGGGTTGTCTTCTGGTGGGTGGGGTGCAATGAATGTGGGATTGCACAACTTACAGAACTTTAAGATTTTGTTTAGTCACAGCGGTTACTTTAGAGATAAGAGTGGACCGCAAAATAGCCCTATTAGCTACATTAAGACTCTTTCTCCCTTGGCTCAACGGCATTTGGAGATTTATTTGGATACGGGGATCTCGGATACTGAAGAACTGGTAGAAGCGAAAAGATTTTCCCAAGTCCTCAGCAATCTGAAAATTGACAGCACATTTCATCAATATCCTGGAAATCACACTTGGCAATATTGGCGCGACCACTTGTCAGATTCCTTAACCTTTGTCGGGAAAGAGTTTCAGGTGTCGCAACTTGCTCATGCGAGAGATCCGATCAACTCAAACAAACAGACAGCGACACAAATTAATCAAAACACCGAAGCAAGTAGATTTTGAGCAAATATGTGCTTCATACGCTCTGCATGTGAGAGGCGCAAATTTTTGTGTCTCTCCAGAAAGAGACGATGACTAGGCTACAAAGTCAAGGTTTGCACACTGGAAGCTACAATTATTGGCATCGAGCGCTGCCTCAAAGCAGCTGATAAAGAGAGTTAGAAGTTAGGGCTAACTCAATTTCTCATAAATCCTAACTCCCAACAAATATAGAGATGAAGTTCCCGAAAGTTTTGATTGGCATGACTTGTGCTTTAGCCATCCTGGCTGCTACTGGTTACTATTATGTGTTTTATTTAGGTGCGCCACAGCTTGACCGACCTCAAGAAGAGCCGGTTACGGGACTAAATTTTAAGCTCGTGACTTTTACCAGTCAAGCAATGGGTGGTACTGAGCGCAATTACGGTTTGATTTTACCGCCAGACTATGAAAAATCTCCCAAAAAGCGCTATCCAGTTATCTTTTTATTACATGGTGGTCACGATAACAGCCGTGCTTTTTATGATAAATACGCGCTCGCCGATGTATTAAAACAACTGTACGCTAGCGGCGCATTACCACCGTCAATTATTATTACGCCTGATGGTAACGACAATCGAGGCTCTAGTCCTTTATGGGACCCTGATTATTTTGATGGTCCTAACGGTAAGATTGGGACTTTGATTGGTAGTGAGTTAGTGCAGCTGGTGAAGTCACGCTATCGCACCTGGACGCAACCACAGCTTTGGGCGATTGGCGGTGTGTCATCAGGAGGAGGAGGAGCGATAAATATTGGCTTACGGCATTTGAATAACTTTAGTGTCTTCTTTAGCCATAGTGATGATTTTCTCGATCCGAATAATCCGCTAAATAGTCCCCAAAAAATGGTGCAAAAGTTATCGGTTCGCGATCGCCAAGGGATACATATTTATTTAGATGCAGGGCTTGACGATCATAATTTATTGGCTTCGACCAAAACCTTTCATGAAACTTTAGACAGACTCGACATTGATAATGTCTTCAATGCCTTTCCTGGTGGACACGGACTGTCTGGGCCTGATGTGGGTTGGAATTATTTTCACAAACACTTGACAAATTCCTTGACTTATGCAGGTAAATATTTTAAAACCGCCCTCGCTCGGACACCGCGTTAACATGTTTACGGACTACCCTATCAACTCCGGCTAATCAGTAAAGACTATGTGGCGATTGCAAAAAACTCGGATTGGACTTTGGAGTGTGGCTTTCCTGACAGGTTTAGTTGGGATAGTCAACTTAGTATCGGCGGTGACACCGAACGTACAAGCGCGAAGCCAGTGGTTAAAGCATCTGCATTTTTTACCCTTTGAAACTCGGGCTGGTGCTCATGTCTTTGCTGCACTATCGGGGTTTGTATTACTGACTCTGGCGACTAACTTGTTGCGCCGGAAACGGATAGCCTGGTTGCTGACTGTGTGCTTATTAGTCGTTTCGATTTTGAGCCACTTAGTCAAGGGATTTGATTGGGAAGAGAGTCTGCTGTCTTTGGTGGTGCTTTGTCAATTACTGTTGATGCGTGATGTCTTTACAGCGCAATCAGACCGTCCATCGATCGCTCAAGGAGTCCGGGTATTATTTGGCGCTTTACTCTTTACTCTCGCTTATGGCACTTTGGGTTTTTACCTGTTAGAAGGAAAATTTACCCAGGATTTTAATTGGCGCGAAGCTATTCGTCAGACCCTCGCGATGTTCTTCACCGAAGATAACTTAGGGTTACAACCGCAAAGACCATTTGGGGAATTTTTTGCCAACTCTATCTATCTGATTGCGATTTTTACCTTTGGATTTGCGCTGCTGATGCTGCTGCAACCAGTATTTTCCCCCGATACCGCCAACTCTAATGAGCGTAAGCGAGCTAGAGCCATTGTCGAGGCGCACGGACGTTCATCTTTGGCAGCTTTTACTTTACTTAGTGACAAAAGTTACTATTTTAGTCCGACAGGTAGAAGTGTAATTGCTTATGTACCTAAAGGACGAGGAGCGATCGCCCTTGGTGACCCGATTGGTCCTGCGGAAGATCTCCAAGAAGCAATTATCAGTTATCAGCAGTTTTGTGAGCGCAATGACTGGTTTCCAGGTTTTTACCAGACTTTAGCCGATCATGTGGATTTGTATCGGTCCCTGGGATTTCATGTAGTCAAAATTGGGGAAGAAGCGATCGTCGATCTGAAAACCTTTACCTTGCAAGGAAAAGCCGGGAAAAACTTTCGCCCGACAATTAGTCGCTTAACCAAGGAAGGCTACGAGGTTAAATTTTATAAACCACCTTTGACAGACGACCTGTTGGGTCAGTTAAAGGTAGTCAGCGATGAATGGCTGCAAATGGTGCAAACGCCGGAAAAGCACTTTTCTCTCGGTTGGTTTGACGAAACTTACCTGCGGGATTGTGAGATGGCGGTAGTTCATACCCCCAACGGTGAGATTAGCGCTTTTGCGAATGTGATGCCAGAGTATCAACTCAATGAAATCACTATCGACTTGATGCGCCGACGCACGGAAATTGAATCTGGAACAATGGACTTTTTGTTTATTTCCATGCTCCAATATTTTAAAGAGCAAGGTTACGATACTTTTAATTTTGGGCTGTCGCCGTTGTCTGGGGTAGGTGAAACCAAAGAATCTCGACGCTTAGAGCGGATGTTGCGCTATCTGTACGCGCATTTGAGCCGGTTTTACAACTTTCAAGGATTGCACGCTTACAAAGTTAAATTTCGCCCACGTTGGGAACCACGCTATTTGGTCTACCCTAGTTGGGCTGGTTTACCAGATGTAGTTGTTGCATTGGTTCGTGCCGATTCCGGCGATCGCCTTCTAGATTATTTCAAACCAGGTTCTTAACATATTGATACATCTCGGTGTGTTGTTAGAGAATTGTACGTATATAGTTAGAAGTAATATTCCTTTATTGTAGGTAAAGCAATTAAATTTGACTTTAAGTATCGACAATAAATTTAGTTCGGAAAATTTTGTAACTTGAGATACTTATAGGAGGTTGCCTTGTCTGAATTGATCCAAGCTGTCCTAGATAGTGAAGAAAAGAGTGACTTGCGCTCTTTTCTCAGTGAATTGCGTCAGCAAGAAAAGCGCTATTTATTACGTAACGATATTTTAAATGCTTATAATGAGTATTGCCACCAGCGGTCTTTCTCAGGAATTAACACTTCTGCTTTAAGTAAACTATTATACTATACCCAGGAAATAATTCAGGAAGATTCTAATATCTGCCTGATTATCCGCCCAAAAATTGCTAGCCAAGAAATATACCGACTGACAGAAGACCTGAGTGTTGAGCCAATGACAGTAGAAGAGCTGCTAGATTTGCGCGATCGCTTTGTCAACCGCTATCATCCAAACGAAGGAGATTTATTAGAACTAGATTTTCAGCCATTTCATGACTATTCACCCTCAATCCGCGATTCCAAAAATATTGGGAAAGGAGTACAATTTCTCAACCGCTATCTCTCCAGCAAGCTATTCGGCGACCCCAAACAATGGATGGAGAGTTTATTCAATTTCTTACGCTTGCATCAATATCAAGGTATCCAACTCCTAATCAACCCCCGGATTCAGTCGCAACAGCAACTTTCTACCCAAGTCAAGAAAGCTTTATCATTAGTTAGCGATCGCCCAAGTAACGAACCATACGAAAATTTTCGGTTTGTGCTGCAAATGATGGGTTTTGAAGCTGGTTGGGGAAATACCGCTTCGCGCGTCCAAGAAACCCTGAGTATTCTCGATGAATTAGTAGACTCCCCCGCACCCCAGACCTTAGAAGCATTCATCTCCCGCATCCCGATGATCTTCAAGATCGTCTTGGTATCACCACACGGTTGGTTTGGACAAGAAGGAGTATTAGGGCGTCCCGATACCGGCGGTCAGGTAGTATATGTTCTAGACCAAGCCAAAAGCTTAGAAAAGCAGTTAAAAGAAGACATTTTTCTCGCGGGATTAGAAGGATTGAACGTTCGACCGAAAGTCATCATCCTCACTCGATTGATCCCTAACAATGAAGGGACAATGTCCAACCAGCGCTTAGAAAAAGTTAACGGCGCAGAAAACGCCTGGATTTTGCGGGTTCCACTGCGAGAATATAATCCTCACATGACGCAAAACTGGATGTCGCGGTTTGAGTTGTGGCCATATCTAGAAACCTTCGCGATTGATGCTGAAAGAGAACTATTAGCAGAATTTCGTGGTCGTCCCGATCTAATTATCGGTAATTATTCTGGTGGCAATTTGATCGCGTTTTTACTATCACGACGCCTGAAGATTACCCAGTGTAACATTGCCCACGCTTTAGAAAAATCAAAATATCTATTCAGTAATCTTTACTGGCAAGACTTAGAAGATAAGTATCATTTCTCACTACAATTCACCGCCGATCTGATTGCCATGAACTCTGCTAACTTTATTATTAGCAGTACATATCAAGAAATTGTCGGCACGGAAGATAGTATCGGACAATACGAATCATACAAATGCTTCACAATGCCCGACTTATATCATGTAGTCAATGGCATCGATCTCTTCAGCCCTAAATTCAACGTCGTACCACCAGGTGTTAACGAAAATTATTACTTCCCATATACCCGCAAAGGCGATCGCATTGAAAATGTCGGCAACCGTATCCAAGAATTGCTATTCACCCTAGACGAGCCAGGACTAGTTTTTGGCACCCTAGACGATCCCCAAAAAAGACCCATCTTCTCAATCGCCCGTCTAGACAGAATCAAAAACCTCGCCGGCTTAATCGAATGCTTTGGTCGCAGCAGTGCCTTACAAGAACATTGTAACTTAATCATCGTCACTAACAAAATACGTGGTGAAGAATCAGACGACAACGAAGAAAGAGACGAAATCTACCGACTCTATCACCTAATTGAAGAATATCAACTCCAAGGCAAAATTCGCTGGTTAGGTACACAGCTATCCAAAACCGAATCTGGCGAAATCTACCGCGTCATCGCCGACCGCCAAGGTATGTTTGTGCAACCAGCACTATTTGAAGCCTTTGGTTTGACAATTTTAGAAGCGATGATCTCCGGCTTACCAACATTCGGCACTCAATTTGGAGGACCACTAGAAATCATCCAAGACCGAATCAACGGTTTCTATATCAACCCCACAAATCTAGAAGAAACAGCTACCAAAATCCTCAACTTTGTAACAAAATGTGAAGATAATCCCGACCACTGGCAGCAGATATCCCAGCGGGCGATCGATCGAGTCTTCAGCACTTACACTTGGAAAATCCACACAACCAAACTTCTATCCTTAGCGAGGATATATGGTTTCTGGAATTTTACCTCCAAAGAAAACCGTGAGGATTTACTACGCTATTTAGAAGCCTTATTTTACCTGATTTACAAACCGAGGGCACAAAATATGTTGGAACAACATAAGCATCGATCTTGAAACGCAGAGTTTCGCTGAGGTGGCGCTGAGGAACGCAGAGAGGCATTGATCTGAGAGCCTTTAAGTTATTATTTAATTAACTAATAAGTTAAATATAAAAAAACTGATAGCGATCGCGGAATTACCCGAAAAAAGCGTGGAAAGCAAAACCTTTGCGCTAGTGTAAGTAGGTGGGCAGAGAAAAACCTAACTATATAAATTTTTGTAAAGGCTCGTAGTTGCGCTTCAGCGCACCGGATAAGCGAGCGCTTTAGCGCAACTACGAACCTTGATTTATTTATGCCCATCTACTAAACATAAGCGAAATCAATTTGGCACAGTGAGATTAACTCATGGAAGAAGTCCTCCATACGCTGCAATCAGCAAAGTTTATTGTTGATGAACAGGGCAACCGCACAGGGGCACTCCTCGACATTGCTGACTGGGAGCTATTAGTCGCCTGGGCAAAGCAGCAAGGTAAGCTGTTCCGCTTTTAATTTGCACAAATAGCATCTCCCTTGTTTTTGATTTTTCTTCCCCACTTAATAACAAGCTCTCCATCGTTTAAGAGTTTATTTAGCGTAGACTTTAATTCACATACTGATTGAAATAATCGA
>JBBQRU010000132.1:0-14231 GCA_038214545.1 Cyanophyceae cyanobacterium
CCAATCCATGCCTAAACTAAAAACTCGCAAAGCTGCGTCCAAGCGATTTCGTGCTACTGGCACTGGCAAAATCGTTCGCCGCAAAGCTTTTAAAAATCACTTGTTGCAGCACAAGAGTTCTGACAAAAAGCGTCGTTTCTCGAAAATGGCAATTGTCCACGAACGCGATGAGCCAAATGTGCGTTTGATGATGCCTTATTTGTAAATTGTTAGGGAATTGAAGTCATGACACGGGTAAAACGCGGTAATGTTGCTCGCAACCGCCGCAACAAGATCCTCAAAATAGCTAAAGGTTTTCGCGGTTCACACTCAACTCTGTTTAGAACTGCAAACCAACAAGTAATGAAAGCACTCCGGAGTGCTTATCGCGATCGCAAAAAACGCAAACGCGATTTCCGTCGTCTCTGGATTACTCGGATCAACGCTGCTGCAAGGCAACATGAGATGAGTTACAGCCAGTTAATCGGTAACTTGAAAAAAGCCAATATTCTACTCAACCGCAAAATGTTGGCGCAAATGGCAGTCCTCGACGCCCCAAGCTTCAGCAAAGTTGTCGAGTTGGCAGCTAGCCACGCACGTAAATAGAGGTTTTCCACGGATGCATAACGGATATAACAGACGCAAGACAGTTTATCCGTTACTGCTGACTGCAGTTTTATTGATGTGGCTAATTTTACACACGCCATCCACAGCAGTCGCAACAGAATTTAAAGATATTCAGCAGCGCGGCTATTTAACTATTGCCGTTAAAGATAATTTGCGTCCTTTGGGGTTTAAAGACAACCAGGGGAAATTGCAAGGGTTAGAAATTGATTTAGCACAGCGATTGGCACAAGACTTACTGGGTAAGGCTGATGCAGTTAAGTTGCAAAGCGTAACTAACCGCGATCGCTTGTCTCTAGTCATGGATCATAAAGTTGATCTGGCAATTGCGCGGGTGACAGCAACAGAGTCGCGATCGCGCGTAGTCAACTTCAGCCTACCTTACTATTACGACGGCACGACTTTAATCACCAAAGACATCACTCCTCCTCAAAAAATCGCTGTCTTGCAAGGTTCCACGACGATTGCTGTCGTCAAATATTATTATCCGCGTGCCAAGTTAGTCGGAGTTGACTCTTATAGTCAGGCGCTGACCCTTTTAGAAGCAAATACCGCCGATGCTTTTGCCGCCGATGCGAGTGTTCTTAGCGGCTGGGTGCAAGAGTATCCTCAGTACCACTTGATTAAAACGCCGCTTTCCACAGAACCGCTATCGGTGGTGATGGCAAAAGGGTTACAATCAGATCAATTGCGGCAACAGGTGAATGCAGCGATCGCGCGTTATTTAACTGAAGGTTGGCTGCAAGAACGTGCTACATATTGGGGTTTACCACAATCTGATTTAATCCGAGGCACGAAATTTTAACTTACGCCTCATAATAGATCTATCGGCAACTTTTGGTCTCTGTTTAAAAAAATGGATAACAATCTAGCAATTGTTTATCTCTCGATTTTTGTTGGTCTGTTGACGCTTGCAGGTGTAAGCGTTTTTCGGCAGATCCTCAAAACCCGGAGAGTGGAAAGCGTCATCACTAGGCTGCGGGACAAGCTGACTAAAGATCAGGGTACAGCTCAGGAATATTACGAACTAGCTAGTATCTATTCTGACAAGAAGCTGTATACCCAAGCAGTCAAATTATTTCAAAAAGCCATCAAAGTCGCTGAAGAAGAGGAAGAAGAGAACGTTGGTGTAATTTATAATGGGCTAGGGTATGCTTACTTCGCTCAAGAACAGTACGACATCGCGATTCGTCAGTATAAAGAGGCGCTGAAGTCGAATCCTAATTATGTCACCGCCCTGAATAATCTGGGTCACGCTTACGAGCAAAAGAATTTAACCGCACCAGCGCTACAAGCCTACGAACAAGCGCTGGCGAGCGATCCCAACAACAAAACAGCTCAACGCCGTGCAGAATCTTTACGAAAACGCCTGGTACCTTCGGCGTAAAAATAGGGTGTGGGGTGTAGTGGGAATACAATTCGGTGATTCGGCGCTCTGAAGGTTAAGATTAGTTTCGCTTTATATAGCGAAGTTGGGGGAAACGCGAAGCTGAATTGCATGTAGGGCAATAGTTTTAGCTATTTAAAACTAGACTAAAACCAAATGTAAAGCAGGCTCATCACTGGCGATTAGTCTGAGAAGATCAGAACAGACTTCATATTCACAATCAGACACTAATCGTCCACTCATCAATTGGACATTATTGTTTGAGTAAAACGGAGAAAATACCGATGAAATTGGCTTACTGGATGTATGCAGGTCCTGCTCACATTGGCACCTTGCGCGTCGCCAGTTCATTTAAGAATGTCCATGCGATCATGCACGCGCCCCTTGGCGATGACTATTTTAATGTCATGCGCTCAATGTTGGAACGGGAACGGAATTTCACTCCTGTGACAGCAAGCATCGTCGATCGCAACGTCCTCGCCCGTGGTTCTCAAGAAAAGGTGGTAGATAATATCACCCGTAAGGATGCCGAAGAACATCCCGACTTGATTGTGCTGACGCCGACATGTACCTCTAGCATTTTGCAAGAAGATTTAGCCAACTTTGTAGAACGAGCATCAATTGAAGCAAAAGCTGATGTGTTGCTAGCAGATGTGAATCACTACCGCGTCAACGAGTTGCAAGCTGCTGACCGCACTTTAGAGCAAATTGTGCGTTATTACATTGAGAAGGCGCGGAAGCGAGGCGAATTACCAGCAGGTAAATCAGAAAAGCCTTCGGTCAACATTATCGGTATTTCTACTTTAGGTTTTCACAATCATCACGACTGCACCGAGTTGAAACGGCTGATGGCTGATTTAGGAATCGAGGTGAACGCAGTTATTCCTGAAGGTGCTTCGGTTCACGAAATCAAAAATATGCCTCGTGCTTGGTTTAACCTCGTACCTTACCGGGAACTGGGGTTAATGTCAGCGAGTTATTTAGAGCAAGAATTTGGCACACCTTGTATTGACATTACACCAATGGGTGTGGTAGAGACTGCCCGGTGTATTCGCAAAATTCAGCAGGTGGTTAATGCTCAAGGCGGAAATGTTGATTATGAAGAATTTATCAACAACCAAACTTTGTATGTTTCTCAAGCGGCTTGGTTTTCGCGCTCAATTGACTGTCAGAATTTGACAGGTAAAAGAGCAGTTGTCTTTGGTGATAGTACTCACGCAGCGGCGATGACCAAGATTTTAGCGAGGGAAATGGGGATTCACGTTGTCTGGGCAGGAACTTATTGCAAGAATGATGAGGAGTGGTTCCGCCAACAGGTTAGTGAATACTGTGATGAAGTGATTATTACAGAAGATCACGGTCTGATTGGGGATGCGATCGCTAAAGCTGAACCTTCGGCTATTTTCGGCACGCAAATGGAACGCCACGTTGGTAAACGACTAGATATCCCTTGCGGTGTCATTGCTGCACCGATTCACATTCAGAATTTCCCCATTGGTTACAAACCTTTCTTAGGTTACGAAGGCACGAATCAAGTTGCAGATTTGGTTTACAATTCCTTTACTTTGGGAATGGAAGACCACCTATTAGAAATCTTCGGCGGACATGATACCAAGGAAGTGATTACTAAGGGTATTTCTGCTGATTCTGACCTCGGCTGGACGAAAGATGGTCAAGCGGAACTCAACAAGATTCCGGGCTTTGTCCGAGGTAAGGTGAAGCGCAACACCGAGAAGTTTGCTCGCGAACGTGGCTTCAAGGAAATCAACGTGGAAGTGCTGTACGCGGCGAAGGAATCTGTCGGCGCATAGTTTAGTCCGCAGTAGCGTTTAAACCGCAGTCTCATAGCCCAAGTCATCTAAAGATGACTCAAGAAAGATCCTAGTCCATTTTAATGGACTTTCGCTATAAGATAAGCGGTTTAAACGCTACTGCGGTCTAGTGGAAAATGCAATACCCTTGCCATTTAGTTGTTGGCGCGATATTTGCTTAAAAATGCCAACATTTCTTCGTAGAATGGTAAGCCTCGTCCTCGACTATCTTGAGCAGTTGACACAATGTATAGAATTTCAATCAATGAGTCTTGAGTAGCTTTCAGGAGCAGCAATAATAATTGAGATGGCTCGTTTTGCTGTTGTCCGGCTATAATTGCGTCAATATATGCTTGCCGAATTTGATTGGGAATTACCACAATTGGGTATCCTCTTCGCAATAATAGCAAATTCATTAATAATCTTCCTGTGCGTCCATTGCCGTCTCGAAATGGATGGATGGTAACAAATCGTAAATGAGCCTCAGATGCAAAGTTGATGGGGTGCTGAGCCATAGCTGATGGTGAATTCAGCCAAGTGATAAACTCAGTCATTAAATCGTTGAGTAAATAGTTCTGTGGATAAGTATACTCAGTACCTGCGGCTTTGACATCTAGTTGACGGTAGCGTCCTGCTTCTTCAGGAGCGATCGCTCGTAGAATCAAATTATGGATCTGTTTGATTTCCCATTCTCCAATGGCGGTTTCTTGTGTTGCAAGTTGCTCTATGTAGTTGATCGCATCTTGATGTCCAATTACCTCTAGATGTTCGCGGAGTGTTTTACCGCCGATTGTGATGCCGGTTTCTAATACAAAAGCAGTTTCACTTTGGGTGAGAGTATTGCCTTCAATGGCATTCGAGTTATAGGTGAAACGCACATCGTATAATTTTTTGAGTTCGGCAACTACTATTGGTGGGAGTGGACGAAAGCTATCTAACCAAGTTTTGAGTTGATCTACTTGTTGTAATTTATCGGCAAGTGTCATATTTGGCAAAAGCGACAAGCAGTTTTGGATTTCTTGCGCCAGATCAACGGGGTGGCGTTGCACCAACATTTGGATAAAGGCATCGTGACGTTGATCCGCATCGGTAGATGTAGGAGAAGAGAGGCTTAAGGATGATGCTGGATTGGCATAAAGCATATGTTATCGACGTTGTCTAAACTTAAATGGTGTTTTAGCACAAACCTATTCAACTACTATGCTAACCATCCTTTCCAAAAGATTCTAATAAGCACCTTTTTTCTCCAAAATCACTCTGAAAGTCTGGAGTAAAATTTGTAAATCTAAAGAGAGTGACCAGTTTTCCATGTAAGTCACATCTAAGCGAATGACTTTTTCAAAGTCGACGATGTCGGAACGACCGGAGACTTGCCACAAGCCTGTGATTCCCGGTAGGATTTCGTGACGAATGAAGTGGTGTTTGGAGAACTTTTCTACGTCTCTGATGGGTAAAGGACGAGGTCCAACTAAGCTCATTTCGCCGAACAGGACATTAAATAATTGGGGGATTTCATCTAAACTATAACGACGGAGAAACTTACCGAGAGTGGTGATGCGTGGGTCATTCTTCATTTTAAATAAGACCCCATCTTGCATTTCGTTACGTGCTTCTAACTCTTTTTGCAACTTGTCGGCATTCATCACCATTGTGCGGAACTTCCAAACTTTAAATGGGTGTCCATGTAGACCGATGCGAGTTTGCTTATAGAAGATGGGGCCAGGAGAATCGAGTTTGATGAGTAAGGCAATGCATAGATAGAGTGGTGATGCGAGAATAATCGCCGCTGCTGCACTACAAAAATCAAAACAACGCTTAACCCAAAAATCGCTACCTGTAATGATTGGGGGGACAAAGTTGAGGACTGGGATACCTCCAAGCATATTCAGTTCTAGCTTTTGCTCAATTGCTTGCAATTCAATTGGCAGTACATGTAGGATAATTCCGGCATTTCTTAATTGCCAGTACAAAAACATCGGATTCTCAATCGACTGTGTGGACTTAATCGTCACCAAAGCCGGTTCAATAATTCGGGCATTGCCAATATTTTGGTTTTCTTGAACTTTGACTTCCTGTAGCTTTTTTAACAGAGTTTGATAAGTAGATTGGGCAGCTTCCAGTTGGCGTTCTAACTCCCGTTGCTCCTGTTCTAACTTAATCGGTACACCCTTCTGATCTTTAAGATTAAGTATCGCGAGCGTCTTCTGCAAAAGTGGTATAGAATGAACTACTTTCATCTCAGTACTAATCGGGCTACTTTTCATATCCAAGCCCTCCAATTGCCCCAACTTTTCGCCACCCAACCCAGTCAGCGCACTAGTTTGGCTACTCTTCTTAATCAAAAGCTTACCTTGAGCCTCATAAGCCGGCTTCAGCAAAGTAGTCAAACCCAAAGCGATAACCATAGTGCCACCAAAAATCAAAGTCGCACTTAACCAACGCCGCTTACAGATGTACCACAACCGTTGAAAATCGAGATCTACCGCTTCTGGAGATAGCATATAAAACTTGGACAGTAGGTTGTATTATAAAGACACATCAAAAGGGTGCAACTCGCCTCCAACAAAGACCGAGCACCATATTTTTGTCTATTAATAATCCACCTTAGCCCTTAAATCTCTGACCTCCTACCGAAATCTCACTGAACTTGAAACGCAGAGGACGCTGAGGTAACGCCGAGGTACGCAGAGTTCTCCGCGAAACTTCGCGCTCTCTCCGCGCCTCTCCGCGTTTTTCTAACACTCAAATAAATTTATACCCTATTGATTAACACATTTTGATTTAATTAGGAAACTTAATTTATAAATACCAAAAACATATTTTTATCCCGATTATCTCTTTAGTCTGAGAGCCAAATCATTGAAGTCATTCTTGAGATTGATGATTAGTCAGCACTAATTTATTAATTTATAGTTGAACGCCAAGAACAAGGATCAATATTATGCCCCTACATAAAATTAGCGACTTTGACCCCCAATACCACAATACAATTGAAGGCAATGACGTAAAAGGCATGGGTGTATACATCCAAGGCTCTGAAGAGAAAGTTGGTACAGTTAATGATGTGTTAGTAGACGATCAAGGTGCTTTCCGTTATTTGATTGTTGATTTAGGTTTTTGGATTTTTGGCAAAAAAGTATTATTACCTATCGGTCGCGGTAAGGTTGATTCCAAAGCTGATCGTGTATATTTAACTGGAATGACCAGAGCACAAGCAGAAGCTTTACCTGAATACAAAGAAGGTATGGCGCTAGATTTTGATTATGAAGAAAAGGTGCGTGGAGTATATCGTAACCAATCCTTAGATGCATCCGCACCTTTGGAAACATCAGCAGCCTTAGATGCAGCTACCGCTGTCACTAAGCCTCAACCAGTTAAGCAAACTACTTCCCCAACACTGCCTAACCTGACTCCAAATGTTGCTCCTGTTTTCGATCGCAGCACTTATGATTACGGACACGAACCAGATTTATATGATGTGAAAGGTCATGAAGATCAGACCTTCAAACTCTATGAAGAACGGTTGGTCGCAAACAAAATGCGTCAGAAATCGGGAGAGGTTTCTATTGGTAAGCATGTAGAAACTGAAACTGCACGAGTTTCTGTTCCCGTTGATAAGGAACGCGTAGTAATTGAAAGAGTAACACCAGCAGATGCTGGCAGAACTGTTCCCGCAGGCGCAACTGCTTTCCGTGAAGGTGAAGTTGCACGCATGGACGTTTACGAAGAAACTGCTGACGTTCGCAAAGAAGCTTTTGTGCGCGAAGAAGTCAAAGTCTCGAAAGTTGTTGACCATGAGACTGTTGAAGCTCAAGAAACTCTGCGTCGTGAAGAGTTAGATGTTGATGCTGGCGGACGTTCCATTGTGGATGAGTCTGGTCGGAACATAACTGACAAGATTTAGTGAAAAGAAATAGGTTTCTAAAGCATGATCGCTCTTGTGAACTAGTTTGAGATAAACATGGTTCACATGAGGATTCATCTCATCTTGCAAAGGGAGGAGAATTTGCCTCCCTTTTTTTCGATGGGACTTTATCGAAGAAACTCGAAGTCAAGTAAGCAGAATTAGATTTTTTCAGCCCATAAGTGTTTAGGAGGGAAATATTATGTTTCCAACAGAAATTATTTCGAGTTATTCCACCCATGTTCTGGCGCAATTGACAATTGCTCAAGAATTAACTCCAGAAGAGACATCATTGATTTTTTCTGGACCTAAGTTTTTTGCAGCTTTAATAGCTGGTGTATTGATGGCATTTGCCTTCCAACTACTACTGACGAATTTTTCAGTAGCTGTGGGGATTTCGGCAATTGGTAGTGGCACCTCAGATCATCACGATTCCGAAAGTCTCGGTAGCAGTATTCGCAAAGTTGAAGCTACTGTTGGTCTGTGGGCGCTAATTACTTCAACTATTGCTTTATTCTGCGCTTCTTTTCTGGCGGTAAAGCTGAGTTTAATTGAGAGTGCGCTGCTGGGTGCAGTAATTGGAGTAGTTATTTGGTCTGCCTACTTCACACTTATTATGTGGCTGGGTTCTAATGCTGTTGGTTCCTTAATTGGTTCGGTTGTCAGTACTGCTACCAGCGGTTTAAAAGGGGTGATGGGTACAGCTACGGCTGCAATGGGTGCGAATGCTGCAAAAAATCAGATGGTTTCCACTGCGGAAGAGATTGCTGCGGCTGTGCGCCACGAATTTACTTCGGGCTTTGATCCTGATAGCATTAAGAATACATTGCAAAGTTCTTTATCTTCTTTGGAATTACCAAAGTTAGATTTTAAAGAAATTCGTTCTTCTTTTGACAATCTGTTAGGTGATGTCGATTTGCAATCAATTGCTGATAACGATTTGCTCAAAAATATCAACCGGCAAACTTTTGTTGATTTAATTAGCAGTCGTTCAGGTTTATCGTCATTAGATATCAATAAAATTGCCGATCAACTTGAAGGCGCTTGGCAACAAGCTGTCAATAAGGAAAACCCAACAGAGACACTTATCAATCTCATCAAGTCGTCAACCCCAGAAGAGTTAAAGTCTGACCAGTTAGGCGAACGTCTCCAACAATTAGCGATGATTGGTGGTGGCAAGAAAAATGGTAACGGTGTTTTGCGCTCAGCAATTCAATATGGCATGAGTGCGGCTTTACCTGCTGTGCTAGAGCGGGTCAATCTCGCCGATATTGACGTTGACAAAATTTCCCGTCAGTTGAAAGACAAAGTTCAGGATGTGGATGTAGAAAAAATTACATCGCAACTGAAACAACTAGCCGGAAAAGCGAAGGAACAAGCAGGTAAAGTAGCGGAACAAGTTCCCGCATTACCTAGCAATACGATTAAGGCGGATGTCGAAGATTATATTCTGAATTCTCTTCCTTGGCATTTTAACCGCACCATTGCCAAAGATGAGTTTAGAGAAGTTATCTACGATGAAAATGCGAATCCAGCGACTGTGCGCCGGGAATTAGAAGAACTCAACGCGGATTATTTTGCCAAATTGCTGAAACAGCGTGGGGATACCAGTGAAGCTAGGGTGAAGGAAATTTCCCAGCATCTCGAAGAAGATCGGCTTGCAGTTCTCGAAATTGTCAAGCAGGCGGAATCACAGGAAAAATCCCAGGATTTACGCTCGCGGATTGAGAATTATTTGCGGTCTACTGGTAAGGAAGAACTGAACCCAGAAGGGATTCAACGCGACTTCTCGCAGCTATTATCAGATCCAGGAGCGGGTTTTGACGCCTTACGCGATCGCTTCAGTGAATTTGACCGTGATACTCTGGTGAAGTTGTTGCAACAACGTCAAGATATCAGTCCTGATGAGGCTAATAATATCGTTGGTCAGCTTGAGCGCACCCGCGATAATATCTTGAATAGTGCTCGTGAATTGCAAGAACAAGCTAAAGCTAAAGCTGACGAGTTGCGTCACAAAGTCGAAGAGTATCTACGGAATACAAATCTCGAAGAACTAAATCCTGACGGTATCAAGCGCGATTTTAGCGTTTTACTTGAAGACCCTCAAGCTGGATTCAGCGCCTTACGTGAAAGATTATCTCAATTTGACCGCGAAACCTTAGTAAAATTACTCAGTCAACGTCAAGATTTGAGTGAAGAAAAGGTCAACCAAGTAATCGATCAACTCGAATCTGTTCGCGATAATATTCTGCAAGCTCCGCAAAAAGTTGCAGATAAAGCAAAAGAGCAGTACGAGCAAACAACTAAGGCGATTGGGGAGTATCTCCGCAATACCAACTTAGAAGAACTGAACCCAGAAGGAATTCAGCGAGATTTGACCAAATTATTGGCAGATCCGAAAGAAGGAGCACTAGCACTACGCGATCGCTTGTCGCAAGTAGACCGCGAAACCTTGGTCAAACTCCTATCCCAACAAGGATTGAGCGAAGAACAAGTAAATCAAACGATTGACCGTTTCCAATCTGCTGCGAATAACATTGTCAAAGCGCCACGTCGTTTGGCAAACCGCGCAACTAAAACTGCTGTTGAGTTTGAAGCCAGTTTGGAAAGTTATCTGCGGAACACTAATAAAGAAGAACTGAACCCAGATGGAATCAAGCGCGATTTACAGTTGCTGCTGTCTTCTCCCCGTGCTGGTGTTTCTTCTTTAACTGAACGTGTTTCCCATTTCGACCGTTCGACAATTGTGTCATTACTGTCCCAACGTGAGGACATCTCGGAAGAGGAAGCTAACCGGATTGTCGATCAAATCGAATCGGCTCGCAACTCAGTCGTCGAACAATTCCACCAAATCCAACAACGCGTACAATCAGTACTTGATGGCGCTTTTGGTTCAATTCGTAACTATCTCAACTCTTTGGAACGTCCAGAACTCAATTACGAAGGTCTCCAACATGACTTCCGCAAATTGTTTGACGATCCACAAGCGGGATTTGACGCTTTGCGCGGTCGCCTCGGTCAATTTGACCGCGATACCTTAATTGCTGTTCTCAGTTCCCGCGAAGATATTTCTGAAGAGCAAGCTAACCGGATTGTCGGTCAAGTTGAAGCTGCGCGAGATAGCGTGTTACACCGCGCCGAACGTATTCAGCATGAAACCCAAAGACGCCTGCAAGCTATCAAAGACCAAGCGAAAAAACAAGCCGAAGAAACCAAGAAAACCGTCGCTGGTGCTGCTTGGTGGTTGTTTAATACCGCTTTTGTCTCTTTAGTGGCTTCAGCCATTGCGGGTGCTTTAGCTGTACCAGGTCTGATTTTCTAAATCTACGCTTTTTTTCACAAGCCTCTCACATGAGAGGCTTTTTTGTGACAAGGTTCGTAGTTGCGCTTTAGCGCTCTAGATCCGGTGCGCTGAAGCGCAACTACGAACTAATATTATGAGGAACGATAAGCGATACGAAGGCTTTGTACTAAAAGCAGCAAAGAAGCTATAGCCATCAAAGCACCCCAGAACCAGTAGGGTAAAAATAAATTTTGGGCGATTTGGCTAGAGTCAGACAAACTTAATTGTCCGCCGACTACAGCTTGACTCATAAATAAATAATCAAGTTGGTGGTAGGTACTGACACAAGCTTGAACACCGAGAAATTGCACGCTAAATCCCTGCACCCAATGGGGAGTTTTCAGTCCGATTCCCAGAATTAATAACCCTAGTAGCGGGATGGCAATCCAACCGAAGAGCGATCGCACCCAAATTAAAGTTGAAATTAATAATAAGCTACCGAGTACAATTAAACTCCAGTGAGATGTTTGAAAGCGGCGGGAAGCTAATATCAGGGCTGAACCAGCTAAAGGTGGTCCCATTGGACCTGCGGCGGCGACTATTGCTTGACCGAGTGAGCCGAGGAATAATGCTCCATTATGAAATGCTACTCCTGAACCATTGTCAAATATCAGTAATTTAAGAAAATTTCCTCCTAACAACTGTGCAGCTAAGCCGTGTCCCATTTCATGAAACCAAGTTGCCAGAATTGTGAAAGGATAGAGAATGTAGTCGCCTCCTGGTATTTGCCACAGGATGACGGTAGCGATCGCTGCACCAACTAACCAAGTCAACCCCATTTGGTCAACAGCGACTGGGGCTTCGGTTTTTAATAAAGTATCTAAATCGTCAGGATAGCGACTCATCGGATTTTTAATTTACAACTATAATTCCAATTTTACCCAGATAAAAAAGACGCTCCCGATGTCGCGTCTGTCAAATCTCAATTTGCCTTGATTAGTTAGTGATCGAGGTTTGTCGTGCGGATCATCCTCAGGTCGGGACTGGTTGCATCAAGCGGGTCTAGATCGGCGATTAAAGCTAAGGGAGTTACCCGATCTTGTAATGGCTGTGGTTCAGGGATAATTGGCTCTTTAATGGTGACTATTCCCAGGCGGATTTGGAGTTGTGGTCCAGATCGAGCCAGACGAACAATTACACCATCAACAACCGGATGACTGGAAATGCGTGTCCCGTCCAAATAAGTTCCGTTCGCACCGACGTTGACAATTTCCCAACCATCATCACTTTGTCGCAGTTCAATATGACGACGGGAAACTACCACACTGTATAAAACAACGTGATTGTCTGTCGAGCGCCCAATTGAGATGATTGGTTCATCTTCAAAAGTCCAAATTTGCGCCGGAGTTGGTTGGAGTGGATGGAGGAGGATTAATGTGATCACCTGGGCACTATCAAGTCCAATCTAAAATCAGCTAGGAGAGTTGGAATAAAAATGTCATCATGTCGCCTTTGCCAAGAGCAATGCGATCGCCTGTTCGCAGCCGATGTCTATTCCCCGGTAAAAGTGGCGAATTGTTAATGTAAGTCCCGTTAGAACTACCGACATCTTCAATATAGTATGCATCACCTTCTACACGGATATCTGCATGCATCCGGGAAACTACCTCTGAATTAGGAAATCCCGAAACATCGACATCCGGCGGCACCCGGTCATTGGGTTTACCTATATGCACAACTGAGAGGGTGGGTGACAATTCAATCAACCTATCAGTTTGGACGTGCAACAATTTAGCTGACTGTTGCTGTAATTGAGTTTTGGAAGCAGTTGACGGCGCTGGGCTAGCTACTGGGATAGTGGGCGGAGGGGGTGGCGTCGGGCTAGCTACTGGGATAGTGGGCGGAGGGGGTGGCGTTGAGCTAGCTACTGGGATAACGGGCGGTTCCGCAAAGGTTGTTGCAGGAACTGCCGTTTCATCTTCGCCTGGATGAGGTACTGCTACAGGTGCTGGGGGTACTTCCGGTTGGCTTTGGTGAGGTACTGTTACGGCTGTTGGCGGTACTTCTGAGTGAGATGATGAGCTTGTCGCCATCACTGGTTCTGGGTGAGGCTGGTGTAAGTCCGGGATTGCTGGGGGCATTTCCGGCGCAACAGTCGCGGACGTGCCCGCAGAGTGCATGTTGTGACCACACTGACCGCAGAAAGCCGCATCTGCTTGGATAGCCGCGCCACAGTTGGGACAGCTAGTAGTGGCTGGTAGGGGTGTATAGCAAGCCTCGCACTGAACAGCGCCTTCAGGATTGGGGTGATTGCAGTTAGGACAGACGATCATGGAGTTGAGCCTTTCCGATCATAGCAACTAGGATTCTAAATAATGATTACTCATTTTGAGGTTGTTGTGCTTATATCGCTACCCGCATCGGCATCCAGAAGCCACAAAAGTTCTCCTGACGGTTGCACGAATCTGGAGGGATAAGCGAAATTGTCGGCTTCTGGCGCAAAGACTTGAGCCAAAGCTGGTCGTTTACTCTTACCACTAACGATAAATATGACACATCGGCTAGCGTCGAGGAGCGGTAGGGTAAATGTCAGGCGAGGTTGACCGTCTTTGTTACCAACTGCGATCAAGTGATCGCATATGTTTAAGGCTTCTGTATGCGGAAATAAGGATGCTGTATGGGCATCATCTCCCATGCCGAGCAAAATCACATCGAATGCAGGGAATTCTCCTGGTTGGACTTGGAAGAATTCTTGTAGATGCTTTTCATACTTAGCCGCTGCGACAGTTGGATCTGTCTCATCGGTCAGCATCGGGTGAATATTACCAGGGGGTATATCGACTTTGTCTAGCCAAGCATGACGCGCCATCAACTGATTGCTGTCTGGATGATCTGGCGAGACGTAGCGTTCATCACCCCAAAATACGTGAATTTTATCCCAAGGCAGTTGAAGAGTTGCGATCGCTTCATATAATGGCTTGGGTGTACTGCCACCAGATAAGGCGATGGTAAATTTTCCGCGCTCTTGAATCGCTGTTTGCAGTTTGGATAACACTAACTCAAGCGATCGCGCTATCATTGCCGGACGATCCGGTAAAACTTCTATCTTTCTGTTCATCGCTAATACTTTTCCCGATTTCCAGAGGTCTGATACCGAAATTCCTCTACAATCTTGTGTTTTTGCCGAAGTTTATTCAATATGCAAATTGTTAAGTTTTGACTCCTAATCTCAGATTTCTGTAA
>JBBQRU010000133.1:0-14231 GCA_038214545.1 Cyanophyceae cyanobacterium
TTATTGATATCCTCAAACAAAATTTCGCTGCCATCATTTAAGGTGACGGCGTCAAACAACCGCGTACCATTACCGGGGTTATAAAGTACGCCACCTGTATTGGTGTCAGCTTGATTCCAGTTAACTGAACTAAAAGCAATATTTGACAAATCTAAAATATCTAAGGCTTTGTTACCAAGCTGTTTGTAATTACCAAAATCAACATCACCATTACCGGAGAAGACTGTCAGACTGTAACCTGCTTGGTAAGTAAAGCTATCAGCTCGCAGTGTTCCGGCGACAGTGCGGGTATTACTAGCAGCAGTAGTTATGACTGGATTACTCGCCGCCGCAGTTGTGAGGATGGGAGTGCTGATAGTAGTAGTTGCGTCGCTGGAAGTGGGAACTATTTGATTATCAACGGGTTTTGGGGTTGCGGAAAGGCTGAGGTTGTAGTAATTATCGCCACTATGAGGAGAAATGTGTATGTAGTATTTTCCCGTATCTAAAGTACTAGCTAAGACTGGATTAGGTGTGGTGCTATTAGCAGTAGCATTACTTAGAACATTACCTGTAGCGTTGAGCAGTTGAGCATCAACACTTGTGGTCACACCGCTAAGTTGCATGCTGAAATTACTGCTGCTGTTGAGGTTGAAGGTGTAGTAGTCATCACCATCGGCTTTACCTACCCAATCAGTGTAAGTAGTCGTGCCCGCACCTAAACTAATGCCGTAGGCAGAATTTAGATCATTGCCAGCGCGATCGCGAATCGCACTCACCGTCAAATTATAATTTGTGGTCGAATTGCCGTAGGGATAGACGTGGATGTAATAGGTGCCTGAGTTGAGGGTTTTGGCAATTGATTCGGCACTGCTACCACCTAGTTGTGATATGGCGACCTGCTCACCATTGTCAAACACACCATTATCATTGAGATCTTGAATTAGTTGCACATCGGCGTCGGCACTTAAACCATCTAAGCCGAGATTAAAACTACTGCGATTACTAAGGGTAAATTTGTAGTACTCATCGGCATGTAGGGGACTGACTTGGTCGGTAAAGGTTTGCGGACTCGAAGTAATATCAAAACCAATAGCTGTGCCCAAACTATTACCCACGTTATCCCCTAGCATATTTTTGCTTTGCTCATTGGAGTATATTATCCATATAACTAGATAATCATTTCGTTCTCCGGAAAAATAATGTGCTTAGGCAGAAATTCATAATAATTTATCGTAAATTCATACTTTCTTTATAGTATATGTACGGAATATTCAATCACACATCTAAATAGGCTAAGCTATTAATTACTTGTTTATTGGTATTTTTGAGCGATATAAGCCGGAATCGTTATTTTAATCGTGCCAGAGTAAATAAATTAATTGATACCTATAAAATACTGAGGCGCTATGACACTAAGAAATAAAAAACCCCAAATTCCCGAATTGGGAGTTTGGGGGTATTAGCGATCAGAAACAGCGATTAAACAGTTGCTTGTTGACGTTGGTACAATGACCAATACAAGCCTTTTTGTTGTAACAATTCGCCGTGAGTGCCTTTTTCGGCAACTACACCCTTTTCTAAAACCAAAATCAAATCAGCGCGTTTGAGTGGGGCGAAACGGTGAGCAATAATAAATACAGTCCGGTTTTGGGAAACTTTCTGAATATTTTGTAGCACCTGTTGCTCAGTTTCACTGTCTAAGGCACTGGTAGCTTCATCCAGAATTAAAATCGGTGCTGACGACAAAAATAATCTTGCCAAGGCGATGCGTTGTCGCTGTCCACCTGATAAAGCAGTACCGCGTTCACCAACATTAGTTTCATAACCTTGAGGCATTTCGCTGACAAAGTCGTGAGCAATCGCCATTCTTGCAGCTTGGACTACTTGTTCGGCGCTAAACTCTGGATTACCAAGGGTAATATTTTCCAAAATTGTCCCGTTGAACAAAAAGTCTTCTTGAAGAACCACGGCTATTTGTTGACGCAACGAGCCTAAATCAGCACTTTTAATATCAAAACCATCAACGAGAATTCGACCAGATTCTGTTTGATAGAGGCGTTGAATCAATTTAGAGAGAGTACTTTTGCCACTTCCACTACGTCCGACAATACCGATGAGTTGACCGGGTTGGGAACTAAAAGAAATGCCTCGCAATACTGGTTCAGTGTTCGCTTTGTAACGGAAGAAGACTTGATCGAAGGTGACTTGACCTTGGAGTGGTGGTAAAACTAGACCAGTACCTGGTTCTGCTTCTGGCGCTACGTTGAGAATATCGCCAATGCGATCGACAGATAACAGCACTTGTTGCAAGTTTTGCCATAACTGCACTAACCGCAACAGTGGTCCTGTGACTCGACCGGAAAGCATTTGAAAGGCAACCAGTTGACCAACAGTGAGTTTGTGTTCAATGACTAATTTTGCCCCAAACCAAAGAATCAGTAAACTAGACAAATTGGTGAGAAAATCACCGATATTGCTACTGATGTTAGAAGTGGTGGAAGCTTTAAAACTAGTCCGGATAAAGCGAGCAAATAATCCTTCCCAGCGATCGCGGGCTACTGATTCCGCAGCATGCGCCTTGACTGAATGAATACCAGTAATAGTTTCTACTAGGAATGATTGACTATCGGCACTGCGGTTAAAAGTTTCATTTAGCCAACTACGCAAAACCGGCGTCGCCACGATTGTCAAAATCGCAAATAACGGTAGTACTGCTAGCGCAACTCCAGTCAATTGGACATTGTAGTAAAACATCAATGCCAAATAGACCACAGCAAAGAAGCTATCTAAGACTACAGTCAAGGCGGTTCCGGTGAGAAACTGACGAATTTGTTCGAGTTCCTGGACTCTGGCGACAGTGTCTCCTACCCGTCGCGCCTCAAAATAAGCTAAAGGCAAACGCATCAGGTGGCGGAATAACTGAGCTGATAAACTCAGATCCATACGTCGGGCAGTATGGGTAAAGATAAATAATCGCAAGATACCGAGTGCTGCTTCAAACACTGCTACTAATACTAAGGCAATCGCCATCACATCCAGTGTCGGCAAACTTTCCTGCACCATCACTTTATCAATCACCACTTGAGTAATTAACGGTGTGGTTAACCCTAGTAACTGCAATGTAAAAGATGCAAATAAAACTTCCAGTAGCAATCCCCGGTAGTTCCAAACTGCGGGTAAAAACCAACTGAGGTTGAATTTTTCCTGCTTTTGAGTCAGTTCAACTTGCCATAACTGTCCGTCCCAAGCAGTTTCCACCACTGCACTCGGAATGCTTTCACAAGTTTGACTCGGGTTAAGGGGATTGGCAATAATCAAGCGATCGCCTTTAACTGCATACGCAACTACCCAACTTTCATTTTTCCAGTGCAACAAACTGGGGAATGATAAAGAGCGTAAATTACTCCAATTGGTGTGTACACGGCGCAGTTGCAGTCCCAACTTTTCCGCAGCTTCGACGACATTTTTCGGACTTTGTCCTCGAAGTTGACGCTGTACCCATTCCAACTGCACAGAATTCTCGAGCTGTAGCGCTGCCATTGTTAAAGCGGCTCCAGCCGAGTTTAAGCTAGAAACAAAAGGATAACCAGATACAGCCGTAAATTGTTGCTCAACGACGCGCCCATCAACATGTCCATTAGTCGGGGCTTCAGTTCCTAACCAAAATTGCTTGATTTCCGGGTGGGAAATTTCTGCCCATAATGCTGTATCCCAGCGCACCACGGTAACTTCTTTAGTAGCAGCTACCGCTTTGTATTCTCCAGGATATTTGTTGAGATTACCAAACCAACTTCCAGACTCTAAAGTGGCTAATGGTTGGGTAGCACCTTCTTCCCGCAAGCGAACTTTACCAGAAACAATCAAAAATTGGTCATTAACAGCGTCATTTGACCAGATCTTTTCACCCAACTTATAACTACGAGTTTGGGCTTGATTTTTCAAGCGAATTTGTTGTTCTTGACTTAGCCAGCATAGAGGCGGTTCATCCCAAGGTAGAGAAGCTAGCGCACTGGTTCGTAAATTTGCGTCCACAAGTGTTAGGTCACTTGGAGCCTTACCGTTAGCTTTTGAATCTTCTCTGCTAGCCATTTCTCAAACAGATCATTTTGTAGGGATTGTTTTAGTTGATTATCTTCTAAGGTAGCGGGAAGAAATTGTTCGATGCGGAACAAACCCCAACGACCTTCAAGTTCTATAGGACCTACCGTCTTACCAGGACTGGCTTCATCAACAGATGCTCTCAGTATATCAGGCATCGTTCCTCGGCTGACTGGACCCATCATCCCGTTGACAACTCGGTCATCAGCAATTGAGTATTCTTTGGCTAATTGCTCAAAATTACCGCCTTCTTCGATTTGAATATGGATTTCCTCCGCTAATTCTTGTTCAGCGACAATAATCCGCGAAAGTACCACTCGATCTAGAAAAAGCTTACGTTCAATAAAATATTCTTGGACTTAGTCCTGTGTAACCAGAACTTACAGTTTTTCTAGTTTGATACCAAAACTGACTGACGAGTGAAAACTGTTGTAGTCTGTTCCGTTGTTTTTCAACCATTCTTGAAAACTTTGGGCGTCACTCAGACGATTTTGCAGCCGAAAATCAATTACAGCTTGTTCAGTCAAAGCTGGACTAATATCAATATCTTCTCGCGTTTGTAATTCTTGCTCAATCACATGCTGGCGCAGAATATCACCAATAAAAGGAGTTAATTTACCCGCCGATTGGAGATACTTGATCGCCTGCTCCAGAGAGATCGGCTTTTCATCTACTGTCAAAAATGTATCCATGTTCACATACGTAAATATACGCGAGCTTAATTATAGAGCATTTACTGATCAATTTCGCACCCTAACTGGATTGATAGGACGATCCCTTGATTTGTAATGCAGTGTCATACTGTTTACCAGTTTAGACATTGAATCTGATGTAATTAAACACCACTGCGAGCCATATTTTCACTTATGATTTTATTAATGTCAATACAAAATGATTTACCTCACAAATTTACAGCTATCCCAAAAGCAGAGGACTTGACAGCAAAAAAAGTTCTTGTCATTAAATGAATACTGCTATACAACTATTTTGCTTTACAATAGTATTTTTACCTAAAAAATGCTAGAGATAAATTTACAAGCAGTAGAATACTTGAATATTCCGCAATTTAGTTAACAAGTGGTTAAAGTTTAATTAAATTCCGAAAATCAATTTGAGAGCTAAATAGTTATAGTTAATGCACCATCACTCACCAGGATCTCAACATATTGCTGAAATACCTTTGACTAAAGCTTTGATTCAGGTATATCTCTTACATCGCTCAAATGGCAAGTAAATTCAGTATTGTTGCGTAGTTAAGCTGTCACATTATTAACTACTATTCATTTATCCCAATTCCAAATCAAGGCAAGACAAATCGCAGCTATTGCTCCAATCGCCGTATTAATAACATTTACAACTTCATTAGTCAAAAAAGCGAAACGAGATTGTAAGGTTGCCCCAATCACGCTTTCTAAATTAGTAGCAACAAAAGCCGCCACCACACACCAACCAACTCCGACTAAATCAATTAAACCCACTTCCCAAGCAACAATTGCGAGTGCGACTGACCCGACAATTCCCGCCATTGTCCCCTCTAAAGACACCGCCCCCTCCGTTCCTCGCGGTACTGGTTGCAAAGTCGTAATCAAAAATGTCCGTTGACCATAAGCCTTACCCACTTCCGAAGCGCAAGTATCCGACAGCTTAGTACTAAAACTTGCCACATAGCCCAATAACAGTAGAGGTACGACAGAAGACCCAGCCGGAATCACAACCGTCCCCAAAGCGCACAAAGCCCCAATCAAAGCCGAACCCCAAACATTTTCGGGTCCTCGCGCCCCGGAACGCTTTTCCGCAATTCCCAAGGCTTCCTTTTGCGCCATCCCGATGCGCGTGACCAAACTCCCAACCAGAAAGTAGAACATGACTACTACATATCCTGGTAAACCAATAGTTCCCCAAATCAGCACACCCAAAAACCAAGCATGGAATAGACCCATTGGGGTGAGTAACTTTTTCGGAGCAAGATAAGCGATCGCCAGTAAAACTGTATTCAACCCCAAACCAATCAGCCAAGGATTAATTGTTGATAGCATTTGATTGAACCGGGCAAGAGAATATTTGCCACAATATCTTAGCAAAAGATCTTGTCTCAGGCACTTAATTTAAATTAACCAACCATGCCAGCATTATTTCACCTTGCCTTCCCCGTCACCGATATTAGTCAGACCAAAGAATTCTATATTGATGGCTTAGGCTGCGTTTCCGGGCGGGAAAATAATCACGCCCTAATTCTGAACCTGTACGGTCATCAACTAGTAGCACATGTCACCAAAGAACCCTTAGTATCCCCACGCGGCATCTACCCGCGACATTTTGGTTTAATTTTTACTTTAGCTGAGGAGTGGCAAGAATTACTGCAAAGATCTCAACAGCGACAACTGTTGTTTCGCGAAGAACCTAAAAATCGTTTTGTCAATACTCCCTTAGAACACAACACCTTCTTCCTCGAAGACCCATTTCATAATTTAATGGAATTCAAATATTACCGTTACGAGACGGCAATTTTTCACCCTTCTGATTCAGCAGCGATTGGCGATACTATTTAACCGGAGCACTCAAAGCCTCAGCCACAGCCTCAATACTCCGCTGGTCGCGAGAAATCCAAGCATGAGTCAACACCGGAATCTCAATACTTTGACCCACAGGCATTTGCGAACTAATCGCTGGGACAATCATCAAATCAAAAGGAGTCCAAATCGAGGTAAAATTGATTTGTTTCAGCATCTGGGCATCGCTGTTTAGATCTTGAAGCAAATCGCTATCAGGACGCATTTGCACGCATCCCGGTCGCTGAGACAGATAAGCTGTAACAGTACCGTGATGAGGAGAACCAAGAGTAATAAAACGCTTCACCCGCTTAATCCCGCCCATCCGCTGGAGATAATAACGACTGACAATTCCCCCCATACTCAAACCAATCAAGTCAAAATACTGATCTGGCGCAAAATTCTGAGCCACAGACTCCTCCAATTGCCCCGCTAGCTCTTCTAGCGTCAAATCGCCATTACTAGGCATCAGATTGATATCATAAATAGACCAACCCTGCTCCATTAAATAAGGAGCCAGTCGATTAAAAATAGCAGTAGTATCGTTTAGTCCATGAACCAATAACACGGGAAGGCGATGATTACTCATAAAACCTCATTTATAACGTTCCCACGAGCGCCATCACGGCTGTACCAAACTTAACAGAGATTACCTGTACTACTACAGCTAGAATATGACACTCAGTCCACTGGCTCATGAGGATGATTAAAGTTTTATGAATAAATATTTCAAGAATGTTGCTTAATGCTACAGAAAAATTTCATAATTAGGTCTGAATAGTTGGGCGATATTCCCAAAGGTTCAGGTTATATAGCAGAAATCTCGATGAAATAAGCTGTCATTAAACGAATTCTAGAATCACGGAAGCGCTCGCAGCTTCATTTTTAGAGCACACAGCAGTTAAAATAGCATTTTGAAACGGCAGGAGTAAGAGAAATGATCGGCTTTGTCAAAAACTTAATCACAGGGATTCTCGATTTCTTCATTGGGCTTTTAAGAGGAAAAAAACCACAACTCGCAGAATTAGACACCAAAACCCCAGAACTTCCAGGCAAAGTCACAGGTAAAACCAAAAGACGCAGCGGTTTTTACCTAGAACTAGACGAAGCCAACGAACCGACACATACCTCCGCCGCACCAGCCACTCCTCCCATCGCCGTCGCGCCACCGAAACCAGAAGTAAAAACTCCCGTTGTCGCCGCCAAAACCGAGTTAGTCCAGACAGCAAAGGGCGTAAAAGCAGAACCAGTTAAAGCTACAGTACCTCAAGAGCCAATAGAGACCACATTTGCACCTAAATATCTTGCCCCTAACGGTAGTACTAACGGTCGCCGTCGTCCAGGAGCAAACATGGGTTCATATATGGATATGGCGCGGGAAGTTAAGACTGCGAAGAGTTGAAACGCGGAGGAACGCAAAGGTGGCGCAGAGGTACGCAGAGTTACTCCGCGATCCTCTGCGTGGTGACTCCGCGTTCTCCGCGTTTCCCTAACCCCGATAAAAAGCCAACCCACTATATAATTGAAATGCCGGGTCCCAGCTTGTTTCTTCTCGTCGCAAGAGGTGAATATGAGATGAGATGGGGGATAGGGCTTCTGTGTGGTCTAGGACTGATTCGGCAAAGTGGGTGAAGTCAGACCAAGTTTTTATTTGCGGTAATTGCTGGTCTAAGAAGGCGAGTATACTATTCCAGTTAATTCTGACGGTGTTTAGGTTTGCCTGAGTCGCAATTTTTTCACCTTTTTGGAATTGATAGTTACTGTCAGAAAGTCTTAGAATACAACGGTCTTTGATGTGTAAGTCACAAAATTGAGCATAATCTTGGGTTTGGGTTTTGCGAAGTAATTTGCGTCTCGCATCTTGATCGACAACTTCTTCAAAAATTGGTAACAGTCCATTGACGCTTCCTTTGACTTCAGACCAGTTGAAGGTGAGAGAACCGACTTGATTTGCTTCGTTGCGACAAATAACTGTGGCTTGAGGTGATATTTCTTGAAAATGACTCACTTGAAATACTCGAATTGCTTGAATGGACGCTATAGTTGTCCAAAAACACGGAATACCTGCAAGTTTTAGTTGCTCACCATAATATATTAGCTCTCCTATTTCTCCTGTCCGGTATAGCCGCCAGCCACGACTTGGTAATAGTAGCCTCGCTGTGTAGGGGTCTATTTGCATGATCTGGGCAAATTTTTGGGCGGCGATGGTTTTATCTGTATGGATTGGTTCTAAAATTAATATTCCTAGTTGGGTCTGGTTTGCGGCTTTAAATTGAGCGATAGCTTGTTGTCGTTCGGCTTGCTCAATCGCAGATAATCTTGCTAAACCCTGTCGCGCTTGAGCTATGACTTTGGTATTTGTCGTATTTTGGAGTAGTTGCCGATAAACTTTTTCTGCTTCTGTATGCCGAGATGATACCTCGTGCAGTCTGCCGATATAAAATTGCACCCACGGATGGTCGGGAGAATCTTGAGATAATTTGCTTAATAATTCACTCGCAGTTTGATAATCTTGACGCTCAAAGGCAGCCGCAACTTGGTCGAGCATGAATCGATTTTAAATGGGAGATTTTCTACTCAGTTATAATTCAAAAATTGCCGCAGCTACAGACATAGCGACAATTGGGGAAGTTACGGCTCTGAGAATCCGTCCTCCTAATGAAACAGGCTGAAAACCTATAGCTATGGCGGCGGCAATTTCCTGACTCGTCCATCCTCCCTCCGGTCCAATCGCAATCACTACCTCACTCGCCAGCGGATCGATCGCTGTTTTTAAATGCGGATAGCTACCACGAGCCTCACAAATATAACGATGAGTGCCTGATGTTACTGCTTGATTAAAAGGCATTGGCTCCAAAATTGTTGGTACAAAAGCCCGCTCCGATTGCTCCGCCGCCTCTTGAGCTATCCGCCGCCAACGTTCGAGTTTCTGGGAACTGGGATTAAGCAAGGTGCGATCGCTAATTAAGGGTGTAATCGAAGCTACTCCCAATTCAGTACAACAACGTACCACCTCATCAAATCCATTGCCTTTTGGTAAAGCAATTAATAAAGCGATCGCTACAGGTAATTCTGTATCCACCGCCAGCGACTCCAAAATCTCAGCCTCCTCCCCACTCAACTTGGCCAACCACCATTTTCCCCTCCCATCCATCGCAATAAAGCGATCGCCTGTTTGCAAGCGCAATACCCGCCCAAGATAATGTTGCTGCGGTGGCGTCAACAGAATCTGGTCGTTTTGCATTTGGGATGGGGTAATGGCTAGGCGTTGGAGTTGTGTCATGGGAGAGGCTCACGCAAAGTCGCAAAGGCGCAAAGTTGTCTTCTTAACGTCTTTGCGTGAGATAATTCAAAGATTTACAAAGTAAGCTTCAATCGCTTTGTTGACCAAGTCGCTCATGGATGTGCCTTTGCTTTTAGCGGTTGTTTTCAGTTTGTCATAAATATCATCGCGGATACTGATGCGGTGTTGTCCTCTGGTGCCGATTGTGGTATTAGCAATCGCCACGAGTTGCTCGCTGCTACCTTCGGTAATGGTGGAGTCTCCCATTGCTTCGATGAGTCCGTCACCTTCATCGGAGATTTCTGGTTCACTGACAAGATTTGATTCGTAATTGGCGGCAAATTCACGGATGTTGTCGAAACCGACGCGATCGCAAAAGTCACCGAAGCTTTCGTCTGTTTGTCGTGATTGTTGGAAGTAAGCAAAAATTGGTTTGAGTTGGTTTTCCAGGTCGTCGTGGTGCAGCCGTTCCATGTAAGGTGTTGCTAGTCTGGTTTGCGCTGGTGAGCCTCCTAGCCACAATTGGTAGGATTCTGGGGCGCTGCCGACTAAGCCGAGTTCTGCCATGTAGGGGCGGGAGCAGCCGTTAGGACAGCCGGTCATTCTGACTACGAAGTGTTCGTTTTGTAAACCTATTTGGTCTAACATCTGGCGAATACGTTCGAGAATGCTGGGGATCACTCGTTCTGATTCGGTGATGGCTAATCCACAGGTGGGTAATGCGGGACAAGCCATTGCGTAGCGGACTAATGGCTCGATTTTTTCTGGGTCGGTGACGACGCCACAGCGATTGAGCAGCTGTTGAATCTCTGTTTGTTGTTGCGGTTCAATGTCATAAAAAATTACATTGTGATGCGGGGTGAGTCGCATGGGTAAGTTGAATTTTTCGACAATTTCTCGCAGTGCTGTCCGCAGTTGCAGTGAGCCTTCGTCTTTGATGCGACCGTTATCAATGGAAATTCCTAAAAAGAGTTTACCGTCTCCTTGCTCGTTCCAACCGAGGAAGTCGTGATATTTGAATTCTGGGAGCGGTTGGAAGGGGGCTAGGGGTTTGCCGTAGTATTTTTCTACTGTTTCTCGGAAGCGATCGACTCCCCAGTCTTGAACCAAGTATTTTAGTCTGGCATGACGACGGTCGGTGCGATCGCCATAGTCTCTTTGGGTGGCGACGATGGCTTTGACTAGTTCGTAAACGTCTTCTTTGGCGACAAAACAGATTTCATCTGCCATCCGGGCGAAGGTTTCTTCTTTGTTATGTGTTCTGCCAAGTCCTCCACCGGCAAAGACATCAAATCCAACTAATTCCTGCTGTTCGTTGGTGATGACGACTAAGGTGAGGTCTTGGGTGTATAAGTCAATGGAGTTATCTCCAGGGACTGTGACGGAACACTTGAATTTACGGGGCATATATTGCGTACCGTAAATTGGTTCGGGATTGTCGTGGACGATTGCGCCTGTCCCGTTGCTTTGACGCGCTGCGACAACTTCGGGGTTTTCTTCGGCGCTAATGGCTTTTTCCCCATCTAGCCAAATTTCGTAATATGCGCCGGTTTGGGGGGTGAGAAGCTCGGCAATATTGTTGGCGTATTCCCAGGCGTATTGATATTCTGGGCGGGTTTTGAAGGGTGCTGGGGGAGCCATGACGTTCCGGTTGACGTCACCACAGGCTGCTAGGGTTGAACCCATATTTTTGATAATGGCGGCGATGGCTGGCTTCAGGTTTTGCTTTAAGATGCCGTGGAGTTGCATCCCTTGCCGAGTGGTGATTCGCAAGGTTTGATTGCCATAATCTTCGGCTATTTTGTCTAAGGCTAGATATAACTGCGGCGGTACCAATCCACCTGGATTTCGGGTTCGCAGCATCATCTGATAATCTTTTTCTTGTCCCTTTGCGCGATTATCTCGGTTATCCTGTTGGTATGAACCGTGAAACTTCAAAATTTGCACCGCATCTTCGCTGAAGTGGTTGGTGTCTTGAAGTAATTCTGTGGCAACGGGTTCGCGTAAAAAATTGCTTTTTTCTTTCAGTCCTTCGACTTTAGAAGGCTTACGGGTGGCGGTAGCTTCGCTGACCTTACTGTACGCTTGGGGGGATGAGTTAACCATTTTCGTGTTACAAATTTTTGCGGCGGTAGGTATCGGCGATCGCACCAAAGTGGGTAGTGGCTTTTCACCCATTCTGCTACTTCATCCCCTATAATCCTATCGGAGTTTAGATGAATCCTTTTATTTTAACACGACAAAAAGCTGGTGTTGCTGACTGATAAATAACAGTTAACAACTCCAGCGAGATTTGACAATTATAGAGAAAAGATCTTGAAGGTGCCGCGCGTCTCTACATTTATTTAGAAATTGATCCCAACGCCACCGTTGACTGTGAATGCTTGAGCAGGGCTATTTTTATAAGCATTTATGCCTAATTTGGCATTACTGTAGACTGTAAAGTTTCTCGCAACTCGGCTTTCTACACCAGCACCGACAACAACTGCGTTTTGGTTACCGATGGGTGTTGGTCTACCGTTTTTCTCTACAAAGGAATAACCAAGTGTTCCGTAAAGGTTGGTATTTTTAGCAATAGGTAAGTCAGCAGATATTTCGGGAATAATTGCCGCTGTTTCGTCACTGAAAAGAATTGTGCCGCGTGCGGAAACTGGGAGAGTAGGAGCAGCGATACGAGCTGTGATGTTACCACCAAATGTCGCTGCATCACCTTTTTGTCCACCGTTGGTGACACCAGCCGCGAAACCACCACCAACATAGTTAGCTTTTGTACCACGGTTTGCTTGGTCAGCGGAAGCAATGCCAGGTAATACAAATGGGGTGATTACAAGAGTAGACAAAACCGAAATCGTTACAAAGGATTTGAGGAAGCTTTTCATAATTTTGCAGTGAGTGCTTTTACATTTAAGATCGGAGAAACAGTTGTAAAAGTTCCAGCAATTTACGATTATTTTTCTCAAACAAAGTTAGTTTAATTCAAGGTATTCTTATTACAAAGTCGCGTTATTCTATCCGGGAAATTTAGTTATTCAGTAGACTGTTTATGAAGTGGCACATGGGGATAGGTTCGCGAAGTCAGCCTAGCGTTAATTTGGAAGTAGAGACGCGATAGCCCACGCCTCTACATCTATAGGCTAGCCGATTGACAACGAATAAACTTGACCGTCAATTAATAACCTGGTGATCCCTTTAGCTTGCAGGTGGTAGCGAGCTTTTTGCAACATTTTACTGTCGGGGACTTTAATCACGCGATCGCGCTTAGTAGAAAAGCGTTTGGCTACTCGATGATTATCAAATATAGGCAAGGTTTTTTGTTGGGTTTCGATTGTGGGAATTTGTCCTAAGTCGCCAAAGTCTTTCAGGGGTCTGGTGATTAATTCGGAGGAACGGTCAATCACTAAATAGCAAGTCCTGGGTAAGCTTGCTTCTGAAAGTGGTAAAACTTGCACCAAGCTTTGAGACGATGTGCGTCTTCTCAGGATGGGAGTTTCTTCCACATCATCATCATCATCATCATCATAATCCTCCTCATCCTGATCCTCATCCTCATCTAAGAGGTCTTCACCCAGCATTTGCGCCGCCATGACATTGGCGTTGGCTTCTGCTTGCATATCCTCATCGTGGCTAAGAGGTTGAAATTCTAGCCGAGTCGCGGGAATTACCTTATGGATGACTGTCTCTTTTGGTACAGGGGGAGTGAATTCTACAGGTGACGGTGTTGCGGGAATTTCTAATTGCTTGGCTACAAATATCGGTGGTTCGGCTGCGGTTGGCTTTCCGACCACCGTAGGCTTTTCCACAGCGGATGTCCGTCGCCGCACGCGTCTGGAAGCACTGATAGAATCGGTTTCTTCCTCATCTTCCTCATCTTCACGAACTTCACTTTGTCGGGCGACAGCCTGTGCCACAATGGTTTCTGACTGTCGCTGCTCGGCATATATTATCGGTGTTGTGCCTTTATAATCGCTGGTACGAGCAGCACGTTTCAAAGAGACGAGGTGTTCATACTCGTCTTCTGGTAGCGTGCTTTTCAGCAAACGACTAATTGTTGAGTTACTCACATCATAGCGATCGGCGAGAGTTGATGTTGTCTCACTCGTTTCTCGATACAATTTGAGGATGTTCTGCTTGTCAGAATCTGTTAGTTTTCTCACGGTAATACCACAAATTTTTAACTCGCTCGTTTTTTTGCACCAGCCCGCCGGGAACGGCTCGATGCTTCATATTCCAGGACAGCGCCAATGCCAAACAACACCCCACTGAATACCCAAAATACTTCTAGGATTCCCCCACTTTGATAATTGGGGATAGCGTATGAG
>JBBQRU010000134.1:0-14169 GCA_038214545.1 Cyanophyceae cyanobacterium
CGACCCACCCGCCGTATACAAAATAAACTTAGTCGCTGCGTATTGCCGCTTTTTACCACCCCAAATCGATAGCAGGAAATATACTGGCACTAATTCCAGTTCCCAGACCAGGAAAAACAACAGCATATCCTGGACGGCAAAAACAGCAATCTGACCGCCATACATTGCCAACAGCAAGAAGTAAAACAGCTTCGGTTTCAAGGTCACAGGCCAAGAAGCTAAAGCCGCCAGTGTTGTAATAAACCCAGTCAGCAGAATCAGTGGCATCGATAAGCCATCTGCGCCTACCGACCAATTTAAATCAAGTTGCGGTACCCAGGAGTAACTTTCCACCAGTTGTAAATCTGGATTGGCAAAGTTGTACTGAGTCGAAAAAGCGTAAACAATCAACGAGAAATCAATTAGACCAACAATCAGAGAGTACCAACGTACCGTCTTACCATCTTTATCCGGAATAAACGGAATCAACAGCGAGGCAGCGATCGGAAACAAGATAATTGTCGTCAACCAGGGAAAATGAGCTAGATCCATTGCAAGTATTCACCAATCAAAATCATGTTTGGCTATCAGCTACTAACTACTAACAGCTTTCTTGTGGTTGAGTCTTCAATCTTAGGTTGATTTAACAATAAAGGATGAAGCAAATCGCCTCATCCTCCTGATTATGTGCAATTTAAGCAGAGATACTCTCGACGCTTAAGTGACGCTAAACACAATCACTCCCACTAACACCGCCCCAAAAACGATCAAGGCGTAGAATTGGGCGCGACCGTTTTCCAGGTATTTCAACCCTTCACCACTAATTAAAGTGAAAAAACCTGTGAGGTTCACAGCACCGTCAACCACTCGGAAGTCAACTTCCATAACTTGTCTGGCAACTCGGCGCAGACCTTGGACAAAGACTTTGTCGTAAATATCGTCAAAATACCACTTATTCAGTGATAAATCGTAGAGTGGCTTGATTTTTGCCGCGATCGCTGCCGGATTAATCTTACCCCACAAATACATCAACGAAGCCAAGGTGATGCCAATCAAAGCAATCCCGACAGAATTCCCCGCCATAATATAAAATTCGGTCGGGTTAAACTCAGCCGCTTTTTCCACTACTTCCGCCAAGGTCTCACTAGGAGGAAAAATAAACTCCTCAAAATAATTGGCATAAGGAGTGCCCAGTAAACCAATGAACATTGAAGGCAAAGCCAATAGCATCAACGGTAACGTCATCGTCCACGGCGATTCATGAGGATATTCGCTGTGATGATGGTCGTGATCGTCATCCGCACCGTGGACTGCTTCCAATTCTCCAGTTTTCATCGCCCCTGGGCCAAAAGCGGGGACTGGTTCGTTAAAACCCATCGCCAAAGCCATTCCTGCTGGAGACTTAAACTTGGCAATATTTGCCTTTTGATTACCCCGGAATTGACCTTCAAAAGTCGTGAAGTACATCCGGAACATGTAAAAAGCTGTAATTCCCGCTGTTAGCCAACCAACACCCCAGAGAAAGGGATTAGCCTCAAAAGCCGCGCCTAAGATTTCATCTTTAGACCAGAAACCGGCAAATGGAGGAATCCCCGAAATTGCCAAACAACCAATCAAAAAGGTGGTGGAGGTAATCGGCATATAGCGCCGCAATCCGCCCATCAGCCGCATATCCTGGGCTAATGCGGGGTCGTGACCGATGACTGCTTCCATGCCGTGAATTACAGAACCTGAGCCTAAAAACAACATCGCTTTAAAAAAGGCGTGAGTCATTAGGTGAAATAATCCCGCACTGTAAGCACCTACTCCCATTGCCATCACCATGTAGCCAAGTTGGGAGATGGTGGAATAAGCCAAACCTTTTTTGATATCGTTTTGCGTAATCGCAATACTTGCGCCTAAGAAAGCTGTGAAAGCACCAGTGTAGGCGATGACATTCATCACTACCGGCAGATTTTCAAAGACTGGGTACATCCGGGCAATTAAGAATACACCCGCTGCCACCATTGTCGCTGCGTGGATCAACGCCGAAATCGGGGTAGGTCCTTCCATTGCGTCTGGTAACCAGACATGTAATGGGAATTGGGCTGATTTGGCAACTGGTCCTAAAAAGATCAAAATTGCAAACAACACTGCGACAACATTACTTAGGGAACCGCTGAGGACTAAATCTTGCAAGCGATCGCCAATCACATCAAACTCAAAGCTTCCGGTTGCCCAAAATAGTCCTAATATCCCGAGGAGGAGACCAAAGTCACCGACACGGTTAACTACAAATGCTTTTTGGGCAGCATCCGCAGCAGCAGGGCGATCGTACCAAAAACCTACGAGTAGGTAGGAACACATCCCCACCAACTCCCAGAAGATATAAATTTGTACCAAGTTGACGCTGACAACCAGACCCAACATGGACGAGCTAAACAAACTGAGATAGGCATAAAACCGCACATAACCCGGATCGTGAGCCATGTAGCCATCGGTGTAAATCATCACCAAGAATGCCACCACTGTCACAACCACTAACATCAGGGCTGTAAGGTGGTCAATGGTGTAGCCCATATTCAGGTGGAAATTTCCTGCCGCTGCCCATTCGATGGTACGGGTATAAGGTGCATGTCCTTGAAATTGACTCCAGAGGATTGCCAAGGACAGAGTCATCGCTGCCCCTAACAAGGAAATCACAAATACGGCGTTGAGTTGCCGCAGACGGTTTGTCACCTGATTGAACGAGATTAACCCAAGACCGACTAGCATTGCCCCGGCGAGAGGTAATACGGGAATCAGCCAGGCATATTGATAGATTGTTTCCATCGCTAACGCCTAATTTGATAATTCATGATTAACTTGCCTGAACTGTTAACAATTGTGACACACCGCTTTTACCATAAAGTAGCCCACGCGAGGGAATATCGGTGGGCGTGAGTTTAGTATGACTTTAGATTTGGGTACTAGGCAGTTCAACTAGCGATCCGCGCTGGGGTTTTCCGACTATTAGCGAAATGGAGGCGAATTTCTTCTAGGGGGACGTTGAGGTCGTCGCGTCCGCGAAAGCCTTCTAAGCGTTGCAAGATGATGCCGTTTTCAATCAGGAGCAAAGTTGGTAGTGTTTTGAGTCGATAAGTGTTTGAGAGTTTGAAATTATCATCGGCGTTGACTGTAACCAATTTAATTTGCCCGTTGCAATGGGCTTGGAATTGTAACAAAGTTGGCTGAATGACCCGGCACAATCCGCACCAAGGTGCGCCAAAATCTACCAGTACAGGGATGGGGGATTCTAAAACTTCTTGATTAAAAGTGCGCTCACTAACCGACAACACCATGATGCCTCTGGATTTATAGGAGTTTGATCGAAAAATTGTTCATCGGCTTAGCAGTCAATAAGTGTGTACGTTTTTACACATAGACATCCAGTACTGGCTGCCAATTGTTTTGGGGCTGATATTACTTTGATTCATGCTACATCGATCTGGGATCAAGTGCCACAGCCAAAATTCTAAATAGTGTCAGCTATTCATAACCTAACTGTTTTACCAATTTACCGACGATGTTGCCACTATCAATAGGGGATGAGACCGCCACAACAGGTAAATAAAAGCTGCGACACCAATATAGGAAGGACGGAGAAACTCTTGCCACTTCAGGCATTGACGACCGTCTAGCACCGCCTGAAAAGGGATAATTGAAGTGCTCTGACGAACTTGAGCAAAAGCTTCACCGTAGCGATCGCTTAGGCGACGATCGCCATGCCAAACGCCAAACAAGTGATGTAATACTAAGCCAAGAGATGTCACAAGTGTAAAACTAGTACCGATCCATAAGGTATGAGCCACGCACCAAATCACCTGTCCGACCATTTGGGGATGACGTGTGATCCGGATAATACCTGTTTCGTAGAGATGAACTTGAGGTTTTTGAACTGCCGCAACTTCTAACAAATTAAAAGTAGCCGGGTACAAAAAGAAGAAGGAAACTGCCGACAATAACCACACTACCACTTGCACTCCTGGCACTCCTTGCACCTGCCAAAGTTGTTGACCGTCGTAGCGGTGGTTAAAAAAGTAGATAATCAATATTATTGCTGTTGGTAAGCTAACTAATGCAAAAGCAACTCGGTACAATCTCGCGCCAATCTTTTTTTCGGCCCAAGGACGCAAGGCAGCTCCACCACTATGAGCTAAAGCAAAACCGAATAACAAGCCCAAAATAACAAGGTGGCTATCATGTAGCCAATCGGGAATCATCATACAGACAGGTGAATTAATTTAAAGAAACCTTAACTAAATACAACCAATACCACAAAGTATTCCAGGATGAGACTTTAATCAGAAATGATGCTAATGTCCACTCCATCCTCTCACTTGCTCCTCGCAACAAGTTACATTCAGCCTTTTTAAAGGCGCGATCGCGCGTCTGTGTTGCTTAATTTGCTCCAAACTAGTTTTTGGGTTTAGCCGTATGTCTGACCTTCCTTTTACTTTAGATCAGTTACGTATTCTGAAAGCGATTGCCGCAGAAGGAAGTTTCAAGCGTGCTGCAGACAGTCTCTATGTATCTCAACCCGCCGTCAGCTTGCAGGTGCAAAACCTGGAACGGCAGTTAGATGTACCCTTATTCGATCGCGGGGGACGTAGAGCGCAGTTAACAGAAGCGGGATATTTGCTCCTGAATTATGGAGAAAAAATTCTCAGCTTGTGTCAAGAAACTTGCCGTGCTATCGAAGATCTGCAGAATCTCCAAGGCGGAACGCTGATTGTCGGCGCTTCCCAAACTACAGGTACCTATCTTTTGCCACGAATGATTGGCATGTTCCGGCAAAAATATCCGGATGTGTCAGTGCAATTACATGTCCACTCTACTCGACGGACGGCTTGGAGTGTTGCCAATGGACAGGTAGATCTGGCGATCATTGGTGGTGAGATTCCGACTGAACTTCAAGAATCTTTAGAAATTCAGCCTTATGCGGAAGATGAACTAGCGCTGATTTTGCCTGTATTTCACCCGTTTGCCAAACTTGAGTCGATTCAAAAAGAAGATCTTTATAAGCTGCAGTTTATTTCCCTCGATTCCCAATCAACAATCCGCAAGGTAATTGACCAAGTATTAGCTCGTTGTGACATTGATACGCGTCGGTTTAAAATTGAAATGGAACTCAATTCCATTGAAGCGATCAAAAATGCCGTACAGTCTGGCTTAGGTGCTGCTTTTGTCTCAACTTCGGCAATTGCGAAAGAGTTACAAATGGGTGTGCTACATTGCATGGCTGTTGATGGTGTGGTTGTCAAGCGCACTCTTTGGTTGATCTTGAACCCAAATCGGTACAGGTCAAAAGCCGCAGAAGCCTTTAGCCAAGAAATCTTACCCCAGTTTGCTACCCCAGGCTGGAATCAAGAACTTTTGCGGATACCGCCAACGGCATTATTGAGCACATTGGAAATTACATCCACGGAGTAGCGCTCGATCGCTTATTTATTGGGGTCGGAGACGATCTGAGGAAGGTCAGCCAAGCTAAGAACTAATAGTCGTCAGGCTATTGTGTGTGTATATGGAGATGGGACTACGGATTTTTGGTAAGCGATCGCGCGACAATTAACAATTGACACGCATATAAACTGTAAAAAATGGAAGTTTACTGTACTCGTCCCCGCTGTCCGCGCCCGCAAAACCTGTTTGCTGATTTGGCTGACCCTCAAAAGTTGAGAACTTCCCCGCAAAAATATTGCACTACCTGCGGTATGCCATTGATTTTACGCGAACGCTATATACCTACCAAATTACTCGGTAGAGGTGGGTTTGGTGCGGCATTTTTAGCTCGCGATCGCGACACTCCCGGAATGCGCCGTTGTGTAGTCAAGCAGTTTCAACCGGCGGCTGATTTAAACCCCGCCCAAATGGAACTGGCGCAAACACTGTTTGGACGAGAAGCGGAAGTTTTAGAAGATCTGGGTAGTCGCTATGAGCAAATCCCGGATTTGTTTGCTAACTTCTCTGTGACAGTGCCAAGCTTACAGGGCGGTAAGCAAGAACAGTTTTTTTACTTAGTTCAAGAATATATTGACGGTCAAACGCTGGAAGAAGAATTAGCTCAAAAAGGTCGGTTCACGGAAGCAGAAGTGATGGTGGTGCTGCCAGAAATCCTGAAGATCTTAAAATTTGTCCATGACAATGGTTCGATCCACAGAGATATCAAACCATCTAATATCATGCGCGATCGCACTGGCAAACTCTTTTTATTAGATTTTGGGGCGGTCAAAAAGGTAACAAATGCGCCATTGGGTATCAGTGGTTCTTCGACAGGAATTTATTCGCAAGGATTTGCCCCACCTGAGCAAATGTCTGGTGGTGAAGTCTATCCCTCTACAGACTTATACGCTTTGGCTGTGACCATCCTGATGTTGCTTACAGGTAAGGAAGTAACTAAGTTATTTGATTCCTATAACAACCAATGGAAATGGCGTACTGATGCAAATGTCAGCGACCATCTAGCGAGCATTTTAGACCGGATGCTCATAGCTGCACCCAATCAGCGCTTTCAATCAGCCCAAGAAGTTTTGAATGCCCTAAACCAACCACTTACCCCCACCCCCGACACCCAAATTAATCCACTACAACCTATACCACAAATACCGATTCCTGTAACAACTGCGTATACACCAACACAACCAACATTCTCTACAATAGAATTATTGACCGGAGCCGCTTTTAGTGGTTTTGAAGGCGCATTAATTGCGATTGCAATTTATAGCTTGACAAAATTAATACCAGTAACCTTTGGCGCGGCTTTGGTTATTTTAGGAGTACTAGTCTTTATTCAAACCAGACGCTGGATTGAAAAATTTTATTTATTAATTATTCCGGGAATTAGTTTCGCCCTGGTTGCCTTGATTCCTTTTTTACACGGTGCTTTTACCATTGCTCACATAGTAGTCTTAGCAGTAGCAGCAGGTTTAATCGCCGTTGCGATCGCTGCAGTATTCCGGTTAATTCACAAATTATTATCTTCGCTACTTTAACTACCCACAGGCGATTCGCAACCATATATGTCGCAGAAAAACGAAACGCTACCCCTTTTTTTAGCAATTATCATTACCCTCGGCTTAATCTTTGGCGGTATTTGGTTTCTCATTGAACGCTGGGGACAAATCAATAAACCTGGTGGTTCTGGGGAAGTTCCCAACCAGCCAAGTAACGCTATTCCTACGGGAAATACGATCCCCACGGGAACTGGCTGTAATGCGGAATTGAAAACTCCAGACGGTATATTCAACTACGGTGGTAGCACAACTTGGGCACCGATCCGTAAAGAAGCAGACCCAGTTCTGCAAAGTATCTGTCCGAAGTTTGTTTTACGGTATAATGAACCACCTGATGGCAAACCAGGATCGGGTACTGGTATTCGGATGTTGATCGATAATCAGCTCGCTTTGGCTCAATCTTCTCGTTCAGTCAAAGGTGAAGAAAACACAGCCGCGAAACTTAAAGGATTTAGTCTGAAAGAAATTTCGGTGGCGATAGATGGGATTGCGATCGCTGTCAACCCCAGCCTAAAGATCAGAGGTTTAACAATCGCCGAAATCAAAGACATTTATACAGGTAAAATTACCAACTGGCAACAGCTAAGTGGGGAAGATTTACCCATCACACCATACACTCGGCGCATAGAAAATTCCGGCACTGTAGAATTCTTTGTCGAAAATGTTTTAGAAAAAGCAAAATTTGGTACTAACGTCAAGTATCTTGACACAACTACGCAAGCACTCAGAGCACTGGCTATGAACCAAGGCGCAATTTATTATGGTTCTGCTCCCGAAATTGTATCCCAGTGTACGATTAAACCGCTGCCTCTAGGACGGAGTAGCGGACAATTGGTGGCTCCTTTTCAAGAACCTTTTATACCTTCATCGGAATGTCCGGCTAAACGCAACCAGTTGAACGCAGCAGCTTTTCGTAGTGGTAACTACCCAATTACACGTAATTTATTTGTAATATTGAAGCAAAATGGTCAGGCTGACCAGCAAGCAGGGGAAGCTTATGCAAATTGGCTGCTAACACCTCAAGGTCAAGAATTGATTGCAAAGGCTGGATTTGTTAGACTGAAGTAATTCAGGTATTCCCATAGACAAACGCAAATATTACGGAATATGCGTTGCCATTGCTGTAGTTATAGTTAGCACCACATAAAAATCGCAGGAGCATTGCCGGATGAGCTTTTTCTTTCTTTGTGGCGTTGCTTGTAAATAATCCGCTGTTCGCTTTAGCCAGCTTTGTGCTTACGCTTTTGGGAGTGCTACCAATATTTTTTAATAATAAAACTAGAATTTTCTTTCATGCCATTCGTAGTTTTAAGATTGTCGAAACTATCGATTCAATTCCTTTATTAGAAATAAAATATAAAAGTGAAACAACTATTACAGTATTTATTATTAAAAATAACATAAATTTAACTTATGCAGAGAATCATAGATGACTTTTCAGGAACGATTAAAGACTTTGTGGAGAGAACTGATTACTGGTGGGTTCTAGTAAGTGCTATCCTCACTATAGTCTTTTGGGATAAATTAGATTCGAGAGTAAGGATAATTTTAATTGCATTTCTGATCATCTCTTTTGGGCTTGTAATTTATGCTAAAGACCCCAGAAGATTATGTTACACTCAGCGAAATATTGGTATAGCAATTAAGGAATTACAGATAAATGGGAAGAAGTATGACAAATTAACTCTTACACAAATAGCCATTTGGAATGCTGGAAGTAAAAAGATTGATGGTCATAAAATTGATGACAATAAACCGCTAAAAATAAAAATACTTTCTCCTTATGAAATTATTGATTTAGATGTCTTAGATAGAACAGAAAAAACTAAATTTGGATATGTGGATCAAACACCAACAGAAGCTAAAATTAAATTTAGTTGTTTAAAACCTAACGAAGGAGGAAGCATTCAAGTAATTCATACAGGAAAATTGAATGATGAGAGTATTCAATTAGTAGGAGAAATCCAAGGCTTCAAGATAGAATTTGTTCCTTATAGCCAAAGCCGCAGCAATATCCCTATCTATGCAATAGCTTTTACTTCAGGATTACTCGCAAGTATATCTTCTCTAATTGTTAGTATTCGTCTGAATACAGGTATTTATCTAGGCTTAACCTCATTTAAATTTATGGCATTTAGTTTCTTGGCAAATATTACCTTGATGCTATGTCTTGCAGAATTAATAATCTACGGACGAATATCAAGAATACCTCAAGAGTTTAAAAATTTCCATAATCAATTATGGGAACCAAAAAAATAATATAGGCAAGGAAAAAATCAATATTGTGCTTATTTAAAATACACTGTTATCATTATCTATAAATATTTTTGCATATGTCACAATCTGGAATTCGATTATTATTAATCAGTATATTCGGCATCTTGGCGTCTATAGATTTGATGCTTATTGACTCAAAGACCAAAGAGGATATCTGTAGTCCGATTCCCCAAAATTCAGCATTAATGGCTCAAGCGCTAACTCGAATCAGTGTTGGTGAGAAGTCTTTATTTGGGAGAACTTCTCCAGAAAAACAAGCCGCTTTAAAGTTCATAGAGGAGAAAAAATATGATCAAGCAGTTTCCCAGCTAGAAAAGTTTATAAAAAATAACCCTAACGATCCAGAAGCACTTATTTTCCTCAATAATGCCCGGATCAACGACAATAAACTACACAGCTATACCATTGCTGTGGCTGTACCAATAGAAAAAAACCCAGGTGCTGCTGAAGAAATTTTGCGTGGCGTCGCTTTAGCACAAAACGAGATTAATAATTCTACAGATTTTGCAACTAAAGCTCAGGGACTTTATGGTGTGAAGTTAAAAGTCGCGATCGCTAATGATTCTAGTCAGAAAGAAATTACCGAAAATATTGCCAATTCCTTAGCAAATCAAAAGTTCGACGGTGAAAATATTTTAGGTGTAGTTGGTCATTTTACGACTGATTCTACTAAAATTGCCGGTGATGTCTATAAATGTGCCAAAGAAAAATTAGTAGCTATTTCTCCTACAAGCACATCTATAAAACTAATAGACGACAACCCTTATATTTTTACTGTCTCACCTAACGATCAATTAGAAGCTAGTGCTTTAGCTCTGCACATGGCGGCATTAAATAAAACAAAAGTTGCGATTTTCTATAATTCCAGTAGTGAATATAGCAAATCTTTAAGATCGCAGTTTCAAGCAGCTGTTGAATCGCAAGGCGGAAAAGTGTTAGATCCAGATAGTCCGGAGTTTAATATTAATAATAAGCAAAATAATTTAAAACGTTTAGCTAAGGCAAAAGATGCAGAAGTTTTAATGTTTGCCACTACTAATGTGGATATTGAATCAGTTCTGGGAATAATTGAAAATAACAAGAAAAAATTAATTCTTTTAGGGGGGGATGGTTTTTACGATCCTGATATTTTTAAGGATAGAGAGCATAACGGTGTCGCTGAAGCTGAAGGAATGGTCATAGCTGTTCCTTGGCATAAAGATATGGCATCGGCGACAAATTTTGTCAAAAACTTCCAGAGGCTGTGGGGACAGATTGACGTGAACTGGCGAACTGCTATGGCATATGACGCGACAGAAGCTTTTATCGAAGCCTTAAGGCTAATCAACAAAGAAAGTCCTCTCCGAAAAGAGGTGCGACAACAACTTGCTATGGAGAATTTTTCTGCTAACGCTGCTGTAGGTCTAGTGCAATTTGAGCGATCGCAAGACCGCAAGGCTGTATTCAAGCTCGTAAAAATCTGTCGGGCTAAATCTAATCAATATGATTTTGTGCCAATTGAAAAGTGTCCGCGCTCCTGATGAGTGCTTTATCGACCTGTAAAAAATACGTATTGAATTTTCGTGCTTTGAGCTACCAACCCACTAGATATTTTAAGTTGTAGCAAATAAAAATAAAATTATAATCGGCTCAAGTTAAAATTTATTAAAATCTACAAAACATTTCCGGAAGCAAAAAGTCCACTCATTAAATAACAGAGCTTCTATTCTTGCTCGTAACCTACTACCCATGTCTGAAAAAAACGAAACTAAAGTTCTCGTCCTCGCCCTAGCAATCACCCTAGGGATAGTTGGCGCTGGTGTGTGGTTGGTAGTGAAACGCCCTGGTTTTAACTTACCAAGTGGTATCAGCACCAATCAATCTCAACAGCCAACCTCAAATATCGAAAATTTTGGCCAAGTGCCACAAGTACCATCGGGATTATTTAGTTACGGTGGTAGCACAACTTGGGCACCGATCCGTAAAGAAGTTGATCTAGCAATTAAAACGGTTTGGCCGCAATTTCAACTTCGCTACACTGACCCAACCTCTGGCGCACCCGGTTCGGCATCTGGGATTAAGATGTTGTTGAGTAACCAGTTGGCTTTCGCCCAGTCCTCAAGGTCAATCAGCAGCGATGAATTTCAACAGGCTAAACAACAAGGTTTTACTCTCAAAGAAATCCCTGTGGCGATTGACGGAATTGCGGTTGCGGTCAACCCAGAACTAAATATCTCCGGTTTGACTATTGCTCAATTAAAAGATATTTACACAGGTAGAATCACTAACTGGCAACAGCTAGGTGGTCCCAGCTTACCAATTATTCCTTACAGTCGGCGTTTGGCAGATAGCGGCACGATTGAGTTCTTTGTGGAAAACATTTTAGAGAAACAAAATTTTGGTGCGAATGTGCAATTTATCCCAACGACTACTCAAGCCTTAGGTAAATTAGCGCAAACCCCTGGAGGAATATATTATGCTTCTGCACCAGAGGTTGTTGGGCAATGTAAAGTTAAACCTTTACCGATAGGGCGGAAAGCTGAGGAACTAATTCCGCCTTTTCAACCACCATTTATCCCACTCTCTCAATGTCCGCAACAACGGAACCAACTAAATTCTGCTGCTTTTAAAAGTGGTCAGTATCCGATTACACGAAGACTATTTGTAATTGTTAAACAAAATTCTCAAGCAGATCAGCAAGCAGGCGAAGCCTATGCCAATTTGTTGCTAACTGCTCAAGGTCAGGCATTAATTGCTAAAACAGGATTTGTCAGCATTCGTTAATTTTGATGATCTCAGAGAAAGAGTCTCTCTCAGATGGCGGTGGTTCTCGGTTGATGATAATACACAATATGCTCCTTGACATTAGAATCGTACACAGAGAACCACGAGCCATAAGCAATACCGCTAACATCATGCGGAGACGGATGTCGTGTAATATACTTGAAAGTTACCAAAAAATAGTTATTTTCCGCAACGCCCCAATTCAGTTAGTGATGATTGTTCCCGGTCAGCATTCTCGGACTGGTTACGACTTTGTCCCCTTGCTGACTAAATCGAATAACCCATAACCAGTTATTAACGATTAGCTGGTAACGATTAATTAACCCATCACGTATTTTAACAATGTCACAAAAAAATGAAACAGGGATTTTGATTTTAGCTGTAGCAATCACTGCCGCATTATTGGGTGGTGGCTGGTGGTGGTTTAGTCATCAGTCGGGAGGGATAGATATCGCTAATAAAGCCAACCCCACACCAGACAATTCTAATCCCCCACCAGTATCGCCACCACCAAGCAGCGTTCAAGACTTTGCGGCTGTCCAAAATGTTCCCAGCGGATTATTCAGCTATGGTGGTAGTACTTCTTGGGCACCCATTCGCCTTGCGGTAGATGCAAATATTCAAGCCGCAAGACTAGGATATAGGCTACGCTATGTACAGCCAAACAGTGGCACAGCTAGTTCGGGCGCAGGCATTCGCTCTCTGATCGACGGTCAATTGACCTTCGCCCAGTCTTCACGTCCATTACAGAACAGTGAAATCGCTACTGCCAAATTGCGAGGACTAGAGTTAAAACAAATTCCCGTTGCTATTGATGGCTTAGCCGTCGCCGTTAATCCCGGCATCAATATTACTGGAATCACCATCGAACAATTAAAATCTATTTACACTGGTAAAATTAACAACTGGAGCCAAGTGGGTGGCCCCAATATCCCGGTTAAGCCCTATTCTCGCCCTTTAAATGAAGCTGGAACGGTAGAAATATTCACCCAAGATATTTTAGGTGGTCAACCTTTCGGTTCTAATGTGGAGTTTGTCTCTACTACTACTCAAGCGCTGCAAAAACTCGCAGCTAATCCGGGAGGAATTTATTATGCCTCAGCCGAAGAAGTAGTACCTCAATGTTTAATTAAGCCACTGGCGCTAGGACGTACACCAGATGCTTTTGTCGCTCCATACCAAGACCCTTTGGTTACACCACAGGAATGTCCTAATAAACGCAACAGGCTAAACATTGAGGCTTTTAAATCAGGAAATTACCCGATTACCCGCAATTTGTTTGTCGTGGTCAAACAAAACGGTTCAATCGAGCAGCAAGCAGGCACTGCTTATGCTAATTTTCTACTGACTGAACAAGGACAAAATCTAATCACTCAAGCCGGTTTTGTCAAAATACGTTGACAAACAATACTTGTGCTAATTAGCTAACCTTGTTAATAGAATCTGCTGGCAAACAGATCAGATTGTCTCCTTGCGTCAGTATCAAGCCGCGCTGACGCAACTTACCCATCAAGCGGGTGACAGTAACGCGAGTAGAGCCAATCGCACTGCCGATTTGAGCATGAGTAAGTGGGAAAGGTAGACAATAACCACGAATTACATCAGGATCGGTGTCACTGATGGATGGTTCGCCGTATTCTTCAATTAATAAAGTTAAGAAACCGAGGAGTCTGTCAATTGTCCGCCGTTGACCTAAAGCGCTGAGCCAAAGTAGCTTGCGTTGGTGCTGATAGCGGAAGGCATCCATTACTTCCCGGCGGAAGTGAGGCCAGTTATCCAAATCGTGCCAGTACATCCATAACACCGATGTTTGGTCAACATGGGCATAAGCCTGGAGTGTAAACGGTGACTGAGCAACAATTTCAAACGGTTGTCCTGCGCCGACAAAGCCCAAAAAGGCTTCTTCTGGAGTTCTATTGATCCGGCGGGAAGTTAACTGACTAGCAGTGGCGCTAACTTGAGCGGTACCAACTAGTCTAATAGCACCCCGTTGCACCAGATATAGCAACCCTGGTCGAGCTGGAATCCGCTCATCTTTGCTAAAGGTGCGGCAACGATAGTGTTCCTGAGCCCAGTCAAGAATCCGCTGCCAGGTCAAAAACGGACGTGATGCCTCTGA
>JBBQRU010000135.1:0-14053 GCA_038214545.1 Cyanophyceae cyanobacterium
TATTTTTATTACCCCTATTAACGACCTTCAAAAACAGATTCTTTCATTGATGAAAATGCCTGAATCACTTTATATGCTCGAAGTTAACCTGTGTAAGACATAATTACTTCTCATGAGGACAAAATGAGCGAACGGACAGCAATAACACTTAGGAAATCTTTTTTACAGTCTAAACTTCTCAGTATTATTTTGTAGAAGCCCTTCTGTAAATCCATTTTAGCTTGATGCGTGCGTTTAGGACATTAGAGTTTATTTGATACCTAGTAAGGCTCTCTTGTTTGTAAGAGCAATAAAATGAATCACATTATTAGCATATTTGCATGATACCCAGGATAGATGCATTATTAAGAAAGCAGCCTATATATTCAAATTAGCTGCCGGCAGCCAATCAATAGATTGCATCTGGATTTAATCATCTAGAGTACAGGTCACATGTGTGAATTGTACATACAATCTGAAAACCTGAACCAATACAAAGTATGAAAATTGCCCAAGTTGCGCCCTTGTGGGAACGAGTTCCACCACCGACTTACGGGGGTATTGAACTAGTAGTTAGTCGCTTGACGGATGAACTGGTGCGTCGAGGACATGATGTCACCTTGTTTGCCTCTGGAGATTCTCAGACCTTGGCTCAGTTAGAGGCAGTTTATCCCAGAGCATTGCGATTAGACCCGAACGTCAAAGAGTATGACGTTTATGCAATGTTAGAACTGAGCCGCGTTTACCAACAAGCAGCGGAATTTGACATCATCCATTCACATCTCGGTATTCCCGCGCTACCGATTGCCAGTTTGGTGTCTACCCCAACTGTGCATACTCTCCACGGTAGTTTTACCACTGATAACAGTCGGATCTACAATCATCACAGTCAACAGTCTTACATCAGTATTAGTGACGCTCAGCGCACACTGGATTTGAATTACGCCAGTACAGTTTACAACGGCATCAACCCTTTCGATTACAAATTCTTTGCCCAACCTCAAGATCCTCCATATTTAGCATTCTTAGGACGCTTATCGCCGGAAAAAGGACCGCAACATGCGATCGCGATCGCTAAGAGATCTGGATGGAAATTAAAGATAGCTGGCAAAGTTGATGTCGTAGACACTGAGTTTTATGAACAAGAAATCGCCCCCCTAATTGACGGTCAGCAAATAGAATACCTCGGCGAGATCAACCACAGTCAAAAAACTGAACTGTTAGGAAACGCCGCTATCACCCTGTTTCCCATTGCTTGGCGCGAGCCTTTCGGCTTAGTAATGATCGAGTCAATGGTTTGCGGTACACCAGTGATTGGCATCAACATGGGTTCCGTTGGCGAAGTGATTGCTCACGGCAAGTCAGGCTTTGTCTGCGATAGCTATGATGAAATGGCAGAAATGATCCCTGATGCTTTAAAGCTAGATCGTTTAGCTTGTCGGCAGCACGTAGAAAACACATTTACCGTTAGCCAGATGGTAGATGGGTATGAAGCAGTCTATCAGAAGCTAATTCAAGAACGGGTTTCTGCCAACGGTCGTCTACATGCCGCCAAAATCTCCGTTTAAATTTTAGCTTTTTTCTACAAGGAGATCAGAACATGGCTTTAAAAACAAACACTTGTAATTGTTGTGGCAGTTCTCTGCTACGACATGTACGCCAAGAGGGAGTTTACTGGTTTTGTTCATCCTGCTGGCAAGAAGTTCCCGTACTAAATTGCAGGCACTTACCACTTCCAGAAGCTATCCCGAATGTAGTACAAACACAGCCAGCTAAATCTTAAGCGAATACATTTGTAGTAGCCTTAAGGAAGACCCATTAACTCACTCTATATATTTGTCCCTAGGGATATGACAGTGTCATATCCTTTTTTTTTACAAGTACTTACAATATCCCTAAGACTAAAGACTGATTCCCACAATTTAAGTTCCACTACTGCAAGATAAAATCAGAGCTATCAACACGAAAAAATAATTAATGCTGGCAGCGTTACTCTACGGTCAAGAAGACTTACGCCTCGAACAAGTTGCCCTGCCGACACCAGCCGCTGGTGAGGTAGTGATCCGAGTGAAATCGGCAACAACCTGTGGCACAGACCTGAAAGTTTGGCGTCGGGGTGGTCATGCCAAAATGTTAAAGCCACCGACGATGTTTGGACATGAAGCCGCCGGAATAATAGTTGATGTGGGTGCAGGCTTGACCAATTGGCGTGTAGGCGATCGCGTAGTTGCCAATAACTCTGCTCCTTGTACAAAATGCTTTTTTTGTCAACGCCAAGAATTTTCCCTTTGTGCAAACCTAACCTTCAACAATGGTACCTTTGCCGAATACCTAAAAATTCCTCGCGCCATTGTTGAACATAACATGCTGCCGATTCCTGAAGAATTACCTGACCACCTAGCCGCGATGACAGAACCCTTAGCCTGCGTGCTGCACGGCATAGCCAGATCGAATATCAAATCGATAGATCGGGTAGTAGTTTTAGGAGACGGGGCGATTGGGCTGATGTTTGTCGCCGTGTTAGCCCAGCAAGTATCAGAGGTATTTCTGTTTGGAGGTAACCAGCCGCGTTTAGAAATTGGTAAAAAGCTAGGTGCAGCCCAGACCTTTAACTACCATCAAACGAATATTCCGCAACAAGTCAAAGAATTAACTCAAGGATGGGGTGCGGATATCGTTATTGAAGCCACAGGAGTGCCAAGCGTGTGGGAAACAGCGATCGCTTGTGCGCGTCCAGGAGCAACTATAAATTTATTTGGCGGTTGCCCGCGAGATACGACTATAACTGTAAATACAGAGCAACTACACTACAGTGAACTTACGGTTAAAGGAGTGTTTCATAACACGCCAAAGCACGTAAGTGAAGCGCTGGCATTAATCGCTAGTCACACTATCCCTTGGGAGCTACTAATCAGCGAACACCGACCTCTCAAAGACTTAGAGCAGGTATTCCAAGATATGAAGCATCGCCAGGTAATCAAAGTTAGTATAGCTCCATAGCAGCCAAAAACAAGTAAAAAATGCTACCTAGACTTGGTTTAATTCTCTTACCTTTTGCCTTATTACCTTTTGCAAACCCCGCCTTGGCGTTACCAGGTCAAGCAGCAGAAGAAGTAACCGCCTGGATTCAAGCACATCCGACACTGCGTCCGAAAAGTGGCGAAAAACTAGTTGTAGAATCAAGTGACACCGCCGCTCAGCGTTTCAGCTTTCAAGCATCAGTCTTACCAGTAGGCAGAGTCGCCTTCAGCAAAGATCGGAGTAAAATCCGCGACGAACGTCTCGCTTTATTTGATGCTGTCAACGGCGTCACACCCCAACGCTTGGAAGAATCACTACGAGTCATCTACAGTCTAGATATTTATCAAGACTATAACAACGCTCGCGTCATCTATGACTATCCCAACCAAAGCGCTATCAACGAAGCCAGAAATCAAAAAACTCCCATCCGCGAAGCTTTAAAAGGACAATTGCGTTTAGGCGATCGCTATGCTTATTGGTGGGAAGTCGCGCAACCAAAACAAGGAAAAGCCTTCACAGGTCAAATGACAGTATTCCTCAAAACTGACTTGGATAAGTTGGAGGCGGAGTTACGGAATAGGTGAAACGCGGAGGACGCTGAGGTCACGGAGTTGCTCTGCGAGGAGATCCGCGTTCCCTCCGCGCTCTCCGCGTTTCAATGAACACTCTGCCACACATTTGCAAACACACTCTCACAAGCGATCGCAATCCTTTGTAAATCTTCTCGCAGGAGTGGTGGCCAATCAACCCCATTTCTGCGTCCTGTTTCAAATGCTTTTTGACCGCCAACTGCTAGCAGGTGCAGGGTATTTGCTAGTTCTCGGTCGATGGTGGTAGCGTCGTTTAAGGCGGCGAATACGACTTTTAACGCCAACAAAATTGACGTTATTTGACCGGGTACTGGCGGTTTTCCTTGCTTGAGACGGATGAGCAGTGTCTCCGACGTATTTGACTCGGTGGCTTTGACTTGCTCAATTAAGAAGCGGCAGGCAGTTTCGTAATCCATGCATTTAGCATACCTAAATATCTGACTATTTTAAACATTGCTAAAATCAGCGGCTATGTAGTCCACATAATTTACTTTGGTTTAATGACTACTACGCCATAAGCATCCGTCGGTAAGTATTTTTGGGCGGCTTGCATGAGATCTTGGGTATCTAGAGATTTAATTCGCTCTGGGTAATTAAAGGCTGGTTGCAAATCTCCGACTAAAGTTTGATAGTAGCCGTATAGACCGGCGCGATCGCTTGGGGTTTCGTTACCAAAAATAAATCTGTTGGCTACTTGGGTGCGGATGCGCGAGACTTCTGTGGCGGAGATAATTTCGGTTTTTAGTGCTTGGAGATGTTGGGCTAAAGCCTCTTCGACAATCTGCACATTTTCTGCTGGTAATTGAACTGAGATATAAAATATACCTTGCAGGCGCTGAGTCATATTACTTACAGAAATCCCCGAAACCAATCCACGTTCTTCCCGCAAATCGCGCACTAACCGGGATGTGCGTCCGTGTCCTAAAATTACCGACAAAATATCTAGGGCGTAAGTTTGCTCTAATTCTTGCATTCCCGGTACGCGCCAAACCATTACCAACCGCGCTTGCTGTAAGCTTGGGTCAATTATTTCTCGGCGCACAATTTCGGTAAATGCTGGTTCCGGCTGTAACGCAGTTTGCGTCTTTTGTGGTGTGGAGATCGCATTTGCAAAACCCTCAGCCAGAGTTTCAATGATTTCTTCTGCTGGTAAATTACCTACAGCTACAGCAGTTAGCGACTGAGGTTGATAATAAGTACTATGAAAATCTCGCATCTGCTGAGGTCGTAGTTCAGCAATCACGGCTTCTGGTCCTAGTACCTGACGCCGATAGGGTAGGTGCTCAAATGCGATCTGCATTGCTTGACTAAAAGTGCGTCGTCCAGGATTGTCTTCGGAACGGCGAATTTCTTCTAAAACCACCAAGCGTTCCCGTTCAAAAGCATCATCAGGAATTCGCGGATTCAAGGCGACATCAATTTGCAGCGGTGCTAAATCGGCAAAATCCTTGGGCGCGGTGGTGATGTAGTACTGAGTATAATCTTGACTCGTGGCGGCATTAGTCACTGCTCCCCGCTCTTCAATCCGGCGCTCAAACTCACCAGCTTCTAGGCGATCGGTTCCTTTAAAAACCATATGCTCTAAAAAGTGAGCCATCCCATTGATTTCTGCTGATTCCACAGCACTACCAATATTAACCCACAAACTCAGGTTAACAGCGGCAACTGGCATTTGCTCGGCAATAATAGTCAAACCATTAGGTAAACGGTGCAGTGTCGGAGCGTTAAGACGAGGATATTTCAGCAGAGTTGAGGTCATTGGTGGTTATGGGTGAGCCGCTACCTCTCTATCTTACTCAGGGTTTTCAGCAGTAGTGAAAGTGACAACTGTGTATTGTGGTACAACGGAATGCTACCCCATCCTTAAACAAAGAGGCTGCCACGGCGCTCCTCTGTTTAGTGAGGCGATAAACATTGTCAATTTTCTAGCTGGTCTCGATATCTGCTGCTTTGCGACCGAATCCAAAAAAATGAGTCCCATCGTTCCAAATCCCTAACTCTGTCGCTAATGCTGTCAACTCAGTATCAAATTCAACCTTGATTTGTTTGAGTTGCTCAGGTGAAAGCTGCGAAAAGGAGTCAGAGGATTGTATAAAAGCGGGAGCAGAAATTCCATCCCACTTTTGCTTTGCCTGCTCTAAGCTAATATACTTGCCTTCATCTTCTACAGTTTTAATTTCCACTGCTGTAAATCCAGCGTTGTGCAGCATGTTAAATCATAGGTAGCGATTGGATTATTACCTTTAGAGTTGATAATAGTGAGTGTTTCAGTGTTGCGGTTTAGTAATAAATTGTAACTGAAACACTCAGCAATTTCAATTCCTCTTGATGCTGTTTTGACCTCCCCTAAATCCCTCTTTTCCTGAAAAACAGCTTGAGCTATGGGTAAAATAGTCTCTGCCCATTGTTTATTTTTGGATGTAGGAAGAAAAGTGGCGGCGACATTACCGTCTTCATAGGCAATTCTGAAGTTTTCTTCAAGTGCATGTTCAATTTTGACAATGCTGCGATCGTGTAAGACGATTTGGTTACTATCTAAGAATTGGGTGAGGTAATTGTTGCTGATTGACTGGATCGCACCTTGATACTTGCCATTGTCGATATTAGCGGGAATTAGAGCAAGCTTAAGAATATTTGTATTATTTTCTATGTGATTGCGTTCTTGGGTGCGATCGCTAATCTCCCGAACTACATTTTCTGCCCACTTAGGGATATTATTGGCAATGAATACTAGCTCACCATTTTCGATGATTGCTGCTTGTTGCGGTAGACTTGTGTTGTCATAGATAGTCACCCGATGTGCAATTTCTGCGGCTGCTGGTAAAAGACCGATGCTTCTGTGATAGCGTTCCATTATTTTGTCAGATGGTACGTCATGCCCACCGGCTTTTACTCGTTGGCGAACTCTATTGATATTTGTTTGGAAATCGCTTGTTGCTATAAATACTAACTCTACCTGATAGCCTGCAAGTTTTGCTTGCTGTAATATCTTTAGCTTGGACGGATGTGACATCACAGTCTCAAAAGCGAATGAAGATTTTTCGCTAATACATTCGGTTCTTCTTATAAGCTGTTATGCCTACAATAGAAAATCCAAACCTTTTCCAGATATGGTTTTGGGATGAAAGCGGTTTTAGTTTACGAGTGTTAAGAAGGAAAACTTGGGGTAAAAAAGGGAACCGAAAAAAAGTTACTGGCAAACGTAGTAAAGGTCGGGTAAATGTCATGGGAGGTTTAAGGCTTTCTGATAAAAAGCGGGTATGTTATTTTATTGAAACCGGAAATTCTGAAACATTTCATGAGCAAATTAAACAACTGCATGAATTTGTATTACAAGAATGGTTGGCTGCTGGGAATATTCAAGAACACTTTCTTGAAGATGGACCGAAAATAATTATATTTTTAGATAACGCCAGTTACCATAAGAAGAAAAATATCTGTGACGCAATTTTCCAAAAGTTTCCAAATATCATTCTTGAATATCTCTCTCCTTATAGCCCTGATTTTAATCTAATTGAATTAGTGTGGCATTCATGTAAAGAGTACGTAGCTCACCGACTATTTCAATCAGTTGAAGAACTCAAATCTACGTTAAATAAACTCTTAAATGATGGAGAGCTTATTATTAAATGGGGAAGAAGGTTAAAAAATAAGGGAAATGCTGTTTGTGCAAATTAAAAGCACAACAGCTTATCAGCTTTTATTGCGGCTTGGTATGCTTTTTTCGTATTATCTTCATTAGTTATTGTTTTAACAATCTCATCGGCATTAATATAATTATGAGGAAAGTGACACTCTTGTTGGTATTGGCTTGTAATTGTCGATTTACCCGAACAGTTAGGACCAGCAAAGACAACTAGTTTTGGTTATTCATTCGATTCAGCCATACAATTTTTTATTTTCTTGTGAATTAGGAAATTATTTTTACAGAGAGACTGTCATTTTTTTATTCGATTAAATTTATACAGCCTCTGGAATAAGTGTTAGTTCACCATTTGGATGTCGTAGGTATTGTTTTTCGTCTACGATCTCCACCGTAGAAACTCCAGCAGCGTGCATTCTGGCAATTGCTTTCTCTACTCCGCGTTGAGCAATAGCTTCATGTTCTTGTCGAGTTAACTCGAAGTAGTCTTTTTTTGTATTATCCATGAGCAATATCTATGAAATTAAAATTAACAATATTGTTTAAATAACTCCTTATATCTCGATTGATTACAATCTATGATAAAGAGATTTTTACGGCATCTTGTCATCGCTGTATAGATAAGTTCGTCCGTAGGCAGAAAATTTCCATCATGGTTTTCATTGATAATCAGAAATAAAGTATCAACTTCCCATCCTTTATAACTATGAATGGTTGACAACTTGATTTTACCAGAATTCATCCAGTAATTAAATTTTTTATATTTTCTGACTTTTTCTAATTCACTTTGAAAACGATTTTTATTATAGTCGTTTGTAGCTAAGTTATCTAAAATACATTGCATATCTTGATACCATTCTTGATACTGCTCAAACTGCAAATTTCTTATTTCTAAATATTCTCTTAACTTTCTGACAGCGGTCGGGCGGTCGAGAAAGTAACTGTAGGAAAGTGGAAAAATAGCTAAATCGAGAGATTTTTGATCGTTCTCAGCTTTAAAGAAAGAGAGCTTTTTTGCAAGTTGCACGTTGTTAATATTAAGTTGCATTAGTAGCTTGAGATATATTTCTTGCGTCTCAAAAGTTGTTGTAGTCTTGAAATTGCCAGTCACCCTAGCACATAAGTCTATACTTCTGAGCATCTCTATTTTACGCGATAAAATACAAATATCATTTTGATGTATAGAATGCTTTTCTAGCCTTTCGTGGATTAAATCGAATATCGCTCCAGAAGACATTTGATTCACTGGAATATATTCAATTATTTCCGATTGCTGAATTAGCTCAAGTTGCTTAGCTGTTTCAACTACATCAATATCGTACTTTTGTTGAAAGAAATAATTTTGAAAGTCGTTAGCCAAATCAGCTATTTTTGAAGAAAGACGATACGAGCAATCCAAACTGTTCCAATTTCCACCTACTCCGGTATATGGTTTTTTGTCTGACTCCATATCACGCTCATATACATTTTGCTTTTCATCTCCAAAGGCGACATATTCGCCATCTCGATTTAAAAAGCACTCTCGAATAATTTGAACCCAATCTTTGTGATAGTCTTGAATTTCGTCTATAAATACTGCTGAATATTTAAATATTTCATCTTTAAACTGTCTAAATAAATTTATATTGCCGTACCAATTTTTATTAAAGTACTGCTCTCTTTTTTCACTATTCCATTCTCCAAAATCTTCTGGCAATTTTATTTCAATTCCTAAATTATTCAAAACTCCAGTTATGAATTCGTGATAATTTGTAATATGAAAAAAGTTCCATTTAAAGTCTTCTCTAACCTCACTGAGCCGATCATGAATGTAATTTTTTAGTGTAATATTATAAGTCAGTATCAGAATTGAAGGCTGAGAATCAACTTTGCTAGCTTGGATACGTTTTAAAGCATTGACCGCCCGCTTAGCAAGAACATAAGTTTTTCCCGATCCGGCGACACCTTTTATTTTTTGATGAGCAGGTTTACTAAAGCTAAGTTCCTCTTGTCTTTTTGTGTAAGTGAGAGGTTTTCCTTCCTCTTTTGCATGAGTTGGGGGTTGGAGATGGCGTTTAAAACTTTTATATAGGATTTCATCAAATAGTTTTGAAGGCTGATGTAAGTAACGCTTTCTTAAAATATTTTGGAAATTAGCTTTAGTTAGCGAGTCATGTCCCAAAAGTTCTTGGTAAGCGAGAAATTTTAGATACTTTTCATCCTGCGTGTAACCTTCTGTGAGAAACTGATACAATCTATCCCGACTTTCACAGTGAAAGTAAATCGCACAAGTAACTACAGCAAAAAGTTGAGAATTATTAATTTTCTTTTCAAGTAAATGCTCAATGTGCAGATTATATAAGTTTTCTTTGTAAGCTATTACTTGCGATATCGGGGATTTTATCTGTGACCAATTTTGCTGATCTTGTGTAACCAGCCAATTTTTGTGAGCATCTAGTTTGTAATGCTTCAGATGCCAGTCTTTGACTTCGATTATCATCACACCTGCATTAGGACGCACTAGAATTATATCTGGGCGATCGCCATTAATAAACGGTTGAAAATAGACTTCATAAGAGTCGTCAAGATTTTCACCAAGGAACTTGTATAAATGCAGTTCACCTTCAGTAGGTTTTTGTTTAAAGTTGCTTATTTCTGACCATTCTGGAAATAAACGTGCCATTCTGTGCATCTCCAAAAATTATTACTTCAGGTTAAAATAAGCTTTGAAATTCTGGCAATAGCTTTACTTTTGCTTGTTTGCTGCCGTTAGCTTTACCTTTTTTCTTACAAGTTGACCTTATGGGATGAGTCAACTCATGACCTCGACCGCGTTATTAACTTACTTGTTAATATATATGCAGTAAAAATTGACACTAGCTTTGACGCTAATATTGACTCTATCTCTGCTATCTAAATGTGGCAATAAGAATTCAAGATTTTGACTATGCTCCTGTATTATCCCTTGAACCTTCTCTGCAACAAGAGATAATGATTTGCAAAAGACCACATTTTTAGCCGTATTTTAGTCAACCATTCAAATAGATACAAGCTTTTACGTACTGAGCAAAGAATGACCTTTAATGGCAAATAAACCACTGAAAGTTCTACTGGGAACTAACCATGTGTTAGTCAGCTTTGTTTTTTGGGAATTCCACTTAATTACCATACTTACCATTCATTGTGTTATTCGCTTTATGATAACTAAGCTTATGTTGTCTAATCCGGAAGAATCTCAAAAAAATATCCTTGCTTTAAAATCAGTATAATTTACTAAGTTTATTTAACTAATCTACGTGTTTATATTTTAAACAAAAAGTTTCTGCATAGGTATTCTTTTTAGATAGTGACTGCGCTCAGCATACTTAGACAGAACGACAGAACAGTTGTATAGCAATGCTGATCTCGGTTCTTGAGACAGCCAGGATCGATGACAGAAGCTATCCCGTTCAGAGGACATAAGACATAGGGAATCGCCCAGCGTACTCCTCCACGCACTCTACTTGTGGCAAAAGTCACGCCTCAGCAGTAAAATAGGGTGACAGAGCATAGAAACAGAAGATGGCACCACGAGATCTATTTCATGAAGCTGTGAAAAGAAGCCTTCAGAAGGAACAGTGGTTAATTAGCGATGATCCGTTAAAACTGGAAGTGGGAGGTGCAAAGTTTGAGATTGATTTGGGGGCGGAGCGTCTACTAGCAGCAGAACGAGCGAATGAGAAAATCGCAGTTTAAATCAAAACATTTTTGGGTGATTCTCCGGTTACAGATTATCATCACGCCCTCGGTCAGTTTCTTAACTATCGGCTTGCCTTAGAACTTAGCGAGCCAGAACGAGTTCTCTATTTGGCTATACCAGTAGCGGTTTATGAGGCTTTTTTTCAACGGGAATTTGCTCAGATTTCCGTTGAAAGGTATCAAATAAAACTAATTATCTACGATCCAGTGAATGAGGTGATTGTGAAATGGATAAGCTAGATATGTATAGAGCGATCATCCAAAAGTTGCTGACGGATTACGTTGCAACTCCGATTGCGAACGGGGAAATAGAATCACAAACGGTTTTTGACACTCAACAAGATCACTATCAAGTTATGAATGTGGGATGGGATGGGCATCGCCGAGTACACGGCTGTATGTTGCATTTAGATATTAAAGGTGGACAAATTTGGGTGCAGCAAAATGCTACTGAAATGCCAATAGCACATGAGTTGATGGCGCTGGGGGTATCTTCGGAGGATATCGTCCTGGGTTTCCAAGCCGCCTACGTGCGTGCATATACTGGGTTTGGCGTTTAATATAAGCGGGCGTCATCGCTTTGAGCAATTGCTGTAACTGCCTTTATGAGTAATGCGTCCACATCCGAATTATCTTAACTACTTGCTCCGATTCGATGACCTCATAGACCAATCGATGCTGTATATTAATCCTACGAGAATAAGTACCTAATAAATCACCCACCAATTTTTCATAAGGCGGAGGGTTTTGAAACGGATTTTCTGCAATAACTGCGAGTAATTCTTTGACTTTCTCCTGCAAATTACTCGAAGCTAGCTTTTTTGCGTCTTTCTGCGCTTGTTTTGTGTAAACTAACTGCCAACTCACCAATCCAAATCCTCATCGCAATCTTCAATAGGAGTAGCTAAACCCTCTTTGATAGATTCTCGCATTCCGGGAATAGATAATAAGTAAAGAGTTTCCTGAATAGCAGACCATTCTTTTTCAGCCAACAGAATCGCATTACCGCGATCGCCTTCAATAATAATAGGTTCGCCCTGCTCTGCTACTTGATAAATCAGCTTTTGTAAATTATTTTGAGCATCATTTACGGAAAGCGAAGACATGATATTTTTTTGAGCTACAGTGACTTTACTATAGCTTATAAGATCAGCAAATAACTTATGGTTTGCGACCTAATCCAAAAAAATGAATCCCATTGTTCCAAATCCTTGATTCTGTAGCTAATGCTGTCAACTCAGTATCAAATTCAACCTTAATTTGTTTAAGTTGCTCTGGTGAAAGCAGAGAAAAAGGATGAGAGGATTGGACAAAAGCTGGAGCCGAAATTCCATCCCACTTGTGCTTTGCTTGCTCTAAGCTAATATACTTACCTTCTTCTTCGACAGTTTTAATTTCCACGGTTGTAAATCCGGCATTGCACAGCAGATTTTGCAACCTTTCTATCGTCCCGATTGGCGAACTTCCCGCTAGTTTGACACCATACTTAGCAAATAATTTTTGCAAAACCACATCAGCAACATAAGCTGTATCCGCCGGTGTATGGACACCAACTAACCCACCAGGCTTGAGGAATCGCATCCACTGACGTAATGCCCCTTCCATATTAACTATCCACGGAAATGCATGAGCGCACAAAATGCGGTCAAAACTGCTGTCTGGAAAATCTAGTGTCTCCGCATCCGCAAGCTGAAATTCCAAATTACTCAGATTTAAAGCGACAATTTTCCGCCTAGCCAGGTCTAGCATCCCCTCAGCAATATCCACGCCAACGACTCGACCCAAAGACCCAACTATTTGCGCTACTTCAATCGCCACATGACCTGTACCTGTCGCTATGTCTAAAACATGCTGTCCGGGGCTAATTTGGGCATACTCAACAAGACGATGCGTAATCCGCTGATGCCATTGACTGTCATCGTAGCTATCGCTTCTGCGGTTATACAAATCCGCTATCTGCTGCTTATAGTCGTTGATACCAATTTAAGATGAAGCTGCATAGAATAAGGCTTCAAGAATAAAATTGTAAGATGACAACGAACAGATTTGATCAGGGGTAATTTTTTCAATAACTTGTTGCAAGCGCTCTCGCAGTTGTGGAAGTGTTGTAAAAACGTATCCAACAAGTTGTTGTTTAATATATTCCCAGACGCGTTCAATGGGATTGAGTTCTGGACTATGTGCGGGTTGACAAACAGGAATTAAATTTTCTGGCCATCGTAATTCCGACGTAACATGGGCACCAGCCTGATCCATTTGAATGAGAGCAATATCTTCACCCAATTGTAGAGAAAGGGCGTCAATAAATTGCTGAAAATTTTCTCCATTAAGATGGGCATATTCTTTGCAGAAATGCCAGCCATTCAAAGGTTCAACTACCCCATATAACCAAAAGTTTTCTCGCTTCCACAGTATTGGAGCAACTGGTTTTACGCCTTTGGCTGTAATTAACTTTCCCGTTTCCGTTTTCAGCCCTAAGCGAGTCTCATCTTGACACAAATACCGTAATCGTTTACCTCTGCCAAAATGTTTTTGAAACATTAACAATACTTCAACTATTTTTTTTTAAATGCGATTACTGCTTTTACATCTTGCTTCGCACTTTGTGGACGTGGCACTTTTAACTTTGCTTTTAGGCGATAATGTACCCAGGAATAAACTGTTGCATAAGTCAGTTCCAAATTATACTCTGTCTTCAGCCATTCAACAATTTCACCGTAGCTTTTGAAAGCTGCTCCTTTTTCTAGACGTTCTTTTAGTCCTTCTAATGCCTTGGGAGTTAAGTGTGGCACTTGTCCAGGCGCTGTTTTCACTTCGAGCAATTCCAATAATCCACCCCGTCGATACTTTTGTAACCATCGGGTTACAGTAGATTTGTCTCGACCTAAGCGATGCGCTAGTTCTTGTTGCTGTTGTACCTGATCTGTTTTTAGCCACCACAATATCTGTAATCTTTCTTTTTGGCTAGCAGTACGAGTCTGTTTTAATTGTTTCTCTAAAAATTCTGCACTTTCTTCAATCACTATTTTTAAGCTACGAGCCATAAAACGCACCATAACATCCATTTATCTATTATATGCAACTTCACATAAAATTGGTATGA
>JBBQRU010000136.1:0-13960 GCA_038214545.1 Cyanophyceae cyanobacterium
ACCTTTGCGCCACTTGAGAGGTACGATCGCCACGGACTCCCAAATTATAAAGCACATGACCTGCACTATCTGACAACATCCATTGTCGCCGCAATTGCTCAACCCAGCCACCACCTTGAGGATCGCCAAAGCCATAAATTAGGCTATCTCCTAAGGCGACAATCTTCAAAGGGCCAGAGGGTATAACAGGTTGCTGCTTTGATGAATGTACAAATATCTGCATCAATAGATTAAATGTTATATCTCTTCAAGATTCTATACATTTTTGGGCAAATATTTTGTGCGATCGCTAGCTAAAATCCCAAAAGTTATTTTACCCAGGTGATTGATTAAATACCCACTTGACCCACTGTTGCCAAGAAGTAAAAATATTTAAGCGATGTAATTTGACTGCCCAAGTGGCGGCAAGAGAGGAAATACTTGCTTGACAGCGGGTTCTCATTTTGAGAAAATAACAACATGTCAAACTTGCATTATGCACGTTATTAGCCGAAAAAGACTGCTTGAATTCTCTAAAATTCATGCTGACGCATCAGCCTCACTCGATACGTGGTATCGCGCTGCCTTGGGAGCAAAATGGGAAAATCTTGTAGAAGTCCGAACAGCTTACCCTTCTGCTGACGGTGTAGAAAAGTATACGGTCTTCAATATCAAAGGTAATGACTACAGGCTGATCGCCGAAATCAACTATCGCAGCAAAATAATTTTTGTCAGACACATATTAACGCACGCTGAATACGACAAAGGTAAGTGGAAATGAACCGAACAATAGATCGTCAAACCTATGCAAATCTCTTAGCGGAAATTCAGCCTGTTGCAATTGAGACTGAGGAAGAAAACGAGCGGATGTTGGCGGAAGTGGAAAAGCTCATGAACTTTGGTGAGGATTTAACTCCAGAGCAAGAACAATTGCTGAAATTACTGGTAGCACTTATAGAACAATTTGAAGACCAATACTACCAATTGAATCCGGCAACTCCCTATGAGGTTCTCAACGAACTTATGCTAGCACGCAGTCTCAAACAGTCAGATCTCGTAGGCATCCTTGGCTCCAAGGGCGTCACATCAGAAGTAATTAATGGGAAAAGGGGTATCAGCAAAGCTCAGGCTAAGGCATTGGGAGAATTCTTTCATGTATCCCCAGCTTTGTTTTTATAGCTGTTTTTATAGCTAAAATCCCAAAAGTTATTTTACCCAGGTGATTGATTAAATGCCCACTTGACCCACTGCTGCAAAGAAGTAAAAATACTTAAGCGGTGTAATCCGACTGCCCGAGTGGCAGCGAGGCTATCAACAGCAACTAAGGCGGAGTACTGTAAACCCAAGAAGCTGTCAACGGCTGCATAGGGACCACCGAGAGTGATCGCTCCTGCAACATACATCTGACCTTTGCCCGATCGCATCTCGATTAGTTCAAAATTATTATTAACTACAAACCGTCCGAGATGATTGAGTGGTAAGTTGTAATGCTTGACCAAATCGTCCAGTAAAGGACTAGCATCGACTTTAGCGTCTAGTCCCGTTGCATCGACAATAAAATCAGCCGCCAACTTCATTTCGCCAAAACTTTTTTCTTGAATCAAGGTAAGGGTGCGATTTTGAGCATCGCGTTCGACTTTTTGGACTTCCCCGAAGGCAATTTGATACCAGCCTTCACTGAGTCCAGTAGCGGTAATTTTTTGCCAATCGCGACGGTCAGCGGTAGTTGTCCCACCCCAATCAGAGAGTAACCGCTTACGTTCGTCAGGGCTAGCTTTTTCCAGCATGACTCGAAGTTCACCACCCCAACAAGCTTTTGGCCAGTTAAATGGTTGGAATTCCGAGTGATTTTTCACGATGCGGGTGGCTTTTTGAAATTTGTTTCCTTGAGGTTTAGGCGATCGCATCAAGTGCAAAACTTGAATTTGTTTGTTGTGCTTTCTGGCTTCGTAAATCCGCTGGATGATCCGAGAGGCGACAATCCCCCTTCCGCGAATCAAAACGGTACCACCTTGTTTTTCGAGTTGCTCGTAAACATGATCGTGTGGTTCGTAAGCATTCACAACTGATTTAAAATCTTGGTATTGTTGGCGATAAGCTTGTAAATCCGGCAGAAACTGAATTGCTGGGTAGCCAGTTGCTAAGTGGATATATCGGGTAATTAGTAAAGCATAATTTCCGGGACCTTGGCGGGAGTAAGCGATCGCATACCGACCATCATCGGTTTTGCGAATTGACCGCACTCTTCCGTAACGATATATTTCATCCCAGTTAATGCGTTTTGCCTCGCGATCGATGGAGTCAAAAACGTTCATCGCCCTAGGGGTATAAGTTTCTGCAAAGGTTGGTTCGGAAAACACTTGCCACAAATACTGCGATGCGGAGTTGATTTTGCCTCGACCGAGATCGTGCCAAGCTTCTCGCAAAGCATAACTAGGCCAACCCCAAATATTATCAGGACAGGAATCAGAATTTGAGCGCAGTCTTTCGTGGAGAGGAATTTGGGAACTCAGACACAACCTTTTATACCTCGCATAGGGTTCCTTTTCTAATCCCAGGGCGACAATCTGACGACTGCTGACACCACCAATACGCAACAAATTCACCCAAACAAAGCTACCTAATCCGCCGCCAATCGCGACATAATCTCTTTCATCTACGGGTAATCCCGTAGCGTGCAATGCTTGAATAGATACTTGTTGAGCGGAAAAAGCTGGTGGTGGGAACGATGAACTGACCGTACCCATCGGTGGCGAAAGTAATTGTGGTCTTGAGTCGGGGAGATTAGTAGTAGGATTAAAAGCAATTGTCGAAGGACTAGTGGAGGCTGGTGGTGTAGTGTTGACCACCAAGATCACTGTCATCGTGTATGGACCAATTTGTAGCGTATCGCCGTTAGTTAGGACACTACGTTTGTGCAATTGTCCATTAATAAATATACCGTTGACACTACCTTGATCTGTAACAACTAACTCGCTACCATCCTGGGCAATTGCCGCATGAAAGCGCGAAACTTGATTACTGTTCAGCAGCATCCGGGCAACACGCTGTCCGTCAAGTTCTGCAGGCATCCGGGCAAATTCGCGACCAAAAGCGATAGGTACGTTCAAGCGTGGTTCTCGCCTTTCTCCTGTGGCTGGGTCTTCCCAACTAAGTTGTATTTGTAATGGTTGTGTCATTCCTCTAGATCCGCTACAAAGAGTGTCTGTATAAAAATAATTATATTTATTGGGAATTAGGATGCGGATTGATTAAGGCACTCGCGGCTGCAGCTAAAGAAGTACCGCACCAAGGACAGCCAAAATCTAACTGTTCATACGGAGAAATTTGATGGCATTTAGGACACATTAAACCATAAGCTTTTTTTGTCTGTGCCGCAGCGGGTTGAGGAGTGACTAATGCAGGCGGTTGCGTGGTTGATGATGCCGGCTGTGGTGTCAAAATTGTCGGTGGTATACTGCCAATATTGGGAATGACTACAGCGGTGACAGTGAGTTGTGATTGTCCTAAGTAAATGGTGCTACCCTGACTTAAGGCGACTTCTCCATTGACCAATTGCTGTCCGTTGACCAATGGCGGATTGGTTGGTCGTAAGTTACGGATATAAAAGCATTTTTGTGGTTCATTAAAGAAAATTTCGACGTGTAAACCAGATACAGTTAAATCGCTCATTAAAATATCGCACTTCTGCGGATCGCGACCAATACGGACACTACCAGGATTTTTGCTTGGCTGTTGGTCGGAGATCTTTTGCGTTTTATTTTGTCCGGCATCGTGCCATGCTAATGTCAGTTCGTTCATCTTCCTGGCTCAACAACCAATGTTTAAGTGACGATAGCGAGCCTCGTAGCTACTGCTGCCGTGTAATTTATAGCATGACTGATCGAAGTTAAGAAAACTCAACAAGAAAGGTTAAAGAATTTATTTAATTTTGATAAATGTCTAGTGGCGGTCTGATGCTAATTTATCTGCAACCCGTGTTGTTTCTGGTAGTCGATATTTTGGTGTACAGCGCAACACATAGTCGATTGCCGTTGGCAGACTCACCCGATGTCCACTAGAAATATACAATGGATTGACGCCAGTGCGTGTGCGGAGAACGGCACCAACGGTTTCATCTTTATAGATTAGTGGTTGCCAACTACCTTTCGTCTCCGGTAATTCGTCATACGTACCAACTAATCGTGATTTTGCGACACCAATTGTCGGTATATCTACGATTAAACCCAGATGACAAGCAATTCCTAACCGTCGAGGATGAGCAATTCCCTGACCGTCGCAGAGAATTAGATCGGGAATGATTGTGACTTTTTCTAAAGCGTCTAAGACTGCGGGGATTTCCCGAAATGAGAGGAAGCCGGGAACATAGGGAAAACTTGTCGGACGATAAGCTATTGTTGTCTCGACTACTTGTAAGTCGGGAAAACTCAGCACCGCTACTGCTGCACGGCTGATTGTTCCACCAGCGTCAAAACCCATATCGACCCCAGCTACATATTCTACTGTCTCTGGTAATTGATCTTCGGTGATGACTTTTGTTTGCAGTTCTTCTTGGATAGCGATCGCTTCCCCAACTGTAGCTGGCCAAGGATGACTTTGTTCAATCTTCATTCCCATTTCCTACCGTTGTACTAAGTCCTATAAAATTTTCTTTGATCTGCTCCCAGTTTTGATCGTCAGTGGTATTATTCATAAGTCAACCTTATAATGTACCCAGGTTGCGACAAACTAGAGATAGTTCGCGATCGCCATCGGTGACAACCGAGCCAATAAATTCTGGATACTGCTATTTGATAAATCTGAAATTGATATTACTTGTTCTGGTGAAGCAAAGTTTTGTTGTTTTGATTGGCTATAGGTAGGATCGTAGTGAGATTGTAATATATCTTCAACGAAGATATCCCAATTTTCGCAGTCAATCAACTGGTTCCACAGATTAAGCTTATGTTTACCGCAGCGGAATTTTAGCTTTTCTAGCTTTGCTTTTAAAATATCAGGATACGTTACCAGATGCGGATATTCTTGCAAGAGAAATTGGACTCTCTCAGCCATTGGTAGCTGAATTTCTATACAGTTAGCTAATTTCATCTTTTGCCACAATAACTGTGGTAAATGAACTTGTCCGATTTTATTACTTTCGGATTCTAGCCACACCGGCTGATTAATATCAAAATGTTGCAACTGCTGCAAGAGTAAAGTTTCAAAATATTTTTGTGAAGGCTGAGCCGAAGAGTTACCTTGCCATTCTTCACCCAGCAGCGAGCCTCGATGGTTGGCTAAACTTTCTAAATCTAAAACTTGTGTACCATGTTCCTGCATCTGTCGCAAGATATAGGTTTTGCCACTACCAGTCAAGCCGCATAATATCTGATAGTTAAATTGGGCTGGGAGATATTCTAGTTGGTCGCGGACATAAGTGCGATAAGTCTTATAGCCACCTTCGAGGATTGTCACCCGCCAGCCAATTTGTCCTAATACCAAAGCCATACTTCCGGAACGTTGTCCACCTCGCCAGCAGTAAACCAAAGGTTTGTAGTTCTTTTCTTCTGCTGCAAAGTGTGTTGTCAGATGTTGAGAAATATTTTTTGCTACCAATGCAGCCCCAACTTTTCTCGCTGTAAAAGGACATTGTTTGTACATCGTCCCAACTTCCGCACGTTCAGCATCATTAAGGACTGGTAAATTAATCGCGCCCGGAATATGGTCTTCCGTAAATTCACTAGGTGAGCGCACATCAATTATTTCAGTGTATGTTTCTAGCCAAGGTTTTTGGGTGTAGATAGTAGGTGGCATAGTTCTCATTATTAGACCTACTATTTTACCTTAGCTTAACAAGTTGTTGAATAAACCTACAGATTTGTACTTAGCTATCTACGGTTATAGTTATGAAATAAAGTGTAAGTATAATTAAGATCCTAAATCTTTATTTTAGAACCGTAAAAACGATAAAGTCATCCTTGGGGATTTACCTCATTTACCGACAATCGTTGTAATAGTTGAGGAAATAACAATCCGGAGTTTGCTTGATAAGCCGCGAACTCAGGATAGCGCGAAAGGGATTGGTCTTTTTTCCGCATATTCGGCAAAAACACACTGGCTATCAAACCTCCTAGAATTGCAAAGGGTAGCCAGTGTCTTACGAGCATGGCAAAACCTAAGTAGATTAGTATCTCGCCTAAGTAGTTAGTGTTGCGACAACGGGCGAAGAAGCCTTCTGTGATTAATCCAGGTTGATACTTGAGAGTATAATATTTTTGAGCGTCACTGACATAGTGTAAAAAGATGCCGAGGATAGTAGTAGAAATCGCACCTGCAACCAATGGCAATGCTGGTTCAGACCCACTACTAATCAGGATAAAAGGAGCAATCCAGTACAAGCCAACAATTCCAAAAACCACAATTCCGTTTGCCAACGAGACTTCTTGTTCCCATTGCTTATCTGGATAAATACGGTCTTTGAGCAACCACAATAATCCATAAGTGCCGTGTAAAGCTAGATACACCCACGCTCCAAGCGTAAAGTTGTTGTAGGCGACCATTAAACCTAATATCAGGATAAAAGTAGATCCTTTGTGGAGATTGAGGAAGTGTTTGATCTTCATTAATTTATATAATCAGTAATTGCGTTTTAGCGCTTGCATTGTAATTAATCATACAGTTTTTTTAAATAAAATTAGATTTCCGGCGCGATCAATAACGAAACGAGCGTCGGACGGGATCAGGTCAGCGACAATGTAGTTAAAGGAGAAATCCGCTACCAATTCTAAATTAATTTGTTGGCAGTTGATTCATTAACTGTCAACACCCTCACTAATTTATGCTGATCAGACCTGCTACACCAACTGACGTACCCGCAGTCTTACCAATGGTTGCCAAGATTTGTGCATTGCATGAAGCTTGGGATGATGCGAAGTATGGTTTTTTACCAAAACCCGAACAACGCTATGAAAAATGGTTGACAAAGTTGACAACTGATAATAAGAGCGTGTTTTTAGTTGCTGAAGAGACAACGCAGTTAGTCGGATTTATCGCCGCTACAGTTGAACGTGAAATCCCGATTTATCGGTTATCAGAATTTGCTTTTATCCACGATCTCTGGGTAGAACCAGAATATCGCAAACAAGGAGTAGCCCGACAACTTGTGATCTTGGCTTGCGATCGCATTCAACAAATGGGTGTCAAGCAAATCCGCCTAGATACCGCCGTCCCCAACGAAGCAGCGCGACGATTATTTACATCCTGCGGTTTTCGCCTAAGTACAATGGAAATGCTAATTGAACTAAATTAAACCTTCTTCTTCTTTCTTTCTTTCTTTCTTTCTTTCTTTGTGTCCTAACGCCTTACGGCTAACGCCTTACGGCTTCGCTAACGCCTTCGGCTTCGCTTCGCTGACGCTAGCGCTGCGCTGGTGTGGTTCGTTGTAGCGCTAGTCCCAATATAGAGCGCTAAAGCGCTACTACGAACCTATTCTAACTTAGCTAGCTGCTACCATCTTTTGTAGAGGCATCCAGTGGAAATAGCGATCGCTACCCCTTTCCAATACCACCTTAACTCGTGGTTCTAAACTAGGTATAGTCACCAGGTACTCAACTTCCTCTTGAGAAAGTACATGTCCCTCAATGATCCATAACACTAGCCCTTTCGCCTGAGGCGGCAGTGTTTCTAAGCGATAATTAATAATCGGCGGGATATAATACCTTTCCCCAACGGCGGCTGGTGAACCAACGCTTTTCTTACCTAAGTGCGGTGGACGGATGCCATGCACTGTAGTTAGATAAGCTGATAAGTCACCTAGACCTCGGGCTGTAATATACTCAGTAGGATAACCAGCAGCGCGGATTCTGCGTCTGTAGCGACCTTCATAGCCGCCTTCGGGAGGTACATACACTCCCAAAGCGCCATGTCTTTCCAAATCGCGGATCATGTCTTTACCAGTGGTAATTAGTGCCATATTTTTTTGCTACTACCCCTTTGACATATATTGATTGTCTTTACACAGTGTAATGGGTCTCACGGCTGTTGCTGTATCTAAAAGAAATAGTGATCCATCTATTGACAAATCGAGATAAATCATTTAGAGTTTGAGATCGTGACCAAAATATTAGATTGAGTTAAAACTTGACACTCCTAAAAGCCTTGGTTTAATTCGTCAGAGTTAACACCGCATCCATTAGGGAGCAACGCGATTTTAGGAAATCAATCTCACGAAACGTGGCGCATTCACTTCCACAGACAACAAAAAACTGTGGCAGAAACTTGAACATTAGTTTAAAGTATCAAGTGAAGTAGCACCAACGTCACAGCAATGTGTAATCAGCGCATTGCCAGAGACGAAACGGGATACTGAGCGTACTGCGCTTAAGTCCAAAGCGATCGCTACTACCGTGCCATAGCAAATGCTTTACAAAAAGTATTGCTGCACAAAGAGGGCAATTGGCGATAAACCTTGAATCAATTCCAGAAGTAATTCCTTCCGGGTTGGAGGGCGTTTCTAGTGACGAGAGTGAATCAAAGAACGGATGAGAGTATATAGTTAACATCCAGTTCTATTAAAAGTAAGCAAAAAGGAGAGCCAGTTACTGTGTCTTTAGGTATCCTTGGCACCAAACTCGGCATGACCCAAGTGTTCGACGAAATAGGAAACGCTATTCCTGTCACCGTCGTTCAAGTAGGTCCATGCACCGTCACACAAGTAAAAACGAAACAAACCGATGGTTACACCGCCATACAAGTTGGCTATGGTGAAGTGAAACCAAAGGCATTAAACAAACCATTGCTGGGACATTTGGCAAAATCCTCCGCTCCAGCCTTACGTCACTTGCATGAGTATCGCTTAGATAACGCGAGTGACTTTACGATGGGACAAGAGATTAATGCCTCTATTTTTAGTGCTGGTCAGACAGTAGATGTAGCAGGTACAAGTATTGGTCGTGGCTTCGCCGGTAACCAAAAGCGCAATAAATTTGGTCGCGGTCCGATGTCACACGGTTCCAAAAACCACCGCGCCCCCGGTTCGATTGGTGCAGGTACAACACCTGGACGTGTTTATCCTGGTAAGCGGATGGCGGGACGTTTAGGTGGTAAAAAGATCACTGTTAAGAAATTAACTGTGGTTCGAGTAGACACTGAACGCAACTTGATTTTAATTAAAGGCGCTGTTCCCGGAAAACCTGGTGCCTTGTTAAATATTGTGCCAGCGAAATTAGTGGGATAATTTTAGATCGCGATCTAAAATCCAACACTCCAAAAAGGTAGATGTAAAGATGGTTGAGTGTGTAGTAAAAGATTGGCAAGGAGCAGACGTCGGGCAAGCAGTTCTTGACCTGAGAGTTGCCAAAGAAGAGAATGCTTCGCATATAGTGCATCGCGCATTAGTCAGACAACAGACAAATGCTCGTCAAGGCACAGCGTGTACAAAAACTCGCGCAGAAGTTAGAGGTGGTGGTCGCAAACCTTGGCGACAAAAAGGTACAGGTCGCGCCCGTGCAGGCTCGATTCGGTCTCCGTTATGGCGTGGTGGTGGTGTGATCTTTGGACCAAAACCCAGAGATTACGAACTGAAGATGAACCGCAAAGAACGGCGTTTAGCATTGCGGACAGCATTAGCTAGCCGAGCCGAAGACTTGGTTGTGGTACAAAACTTCAGCGAAAATATGGCGCAGCCAAAGACCAAAGAGTTATTGGCAGCGATCGCGCGTTGGGGAGTTGATCCAGAAGTTAAGATTCTTTTAATTTTAAGCGATCGCACCGAAAATATTTATTTATCAGCGCGTAACCTGGCCAAATTAAAGCTAATTGCAGCCGATCAGTTAAATGTTTTTGATTTGCTGCACGCTGACAAAATTGTTCTGACAGAAGACGCTGTCACTAAAATCCAGGAGGTCTACGGTGCCTAATTTTGACCCCCGCAGTCTCCCCGATTTAATTCGCCGACCGATTGTCACCGAAAAAGCGACAATTTTGATGGAGCAAAACAAATATACATTTGAAGTTACTCCGAAAGCGACTAAGCCAGAAATTAGAGCCGCGATCGAAAGCTTATTTGAAGTAAAAGTTGTCCGGGTAAACACCGCACAACCACCACGGAAAAAGAAGCGTGTCGGTAAATTTGTGGGTTATAAATCCCAATACAAACGAGCCATTGTCACCATCGCTCCTGGAGACGAAAATAAAATTCGTCAAGTTCTCTTCCCAGAGGTTTAACTAGTTGGGAGTTAGGAGTTATGAAGTAAACTCATAACCCACAACTCCTAATTACCCGCGCTCATATTGCGTCTCTACAACTCTTAACTTCAATTATGGGTACTCGTTCTTACAAACCTTACACCCCCAGTACGCGCCAAGTCACAGTTTCTGACTTCGCGGAAATCACTAAAAGTACGCCCGAAAAGAAGCTGACGGTAAACGTACATCGTCCCAAGGGTCGGAACAATCAAGGTAGAATTACCAGTCGCCGTCGGGGTGGCGGACACAAGCAGCTTTACAGGATCATCGACTTCAAACGCAGCAAGCGCGAGATTTCCGCACTAGTGATCGCCGTTGAATACGATCCCAATCGGAATGCGCGGATTGCGCTGCTGGAATACGAAGATGGGGAAAGACGGTACATCTTGCATCCTAACAACTTAAAAGTTGGGACAAAATTAATTGCCGGTCCTACCTCTCCAATTGAAGATGGTAACGCTTTACCTTTAGCGAATATTCCGTTAGGAACCACCGTCCACAATGTGGAATTGACTCCAGGAAAAGGCGCACAAATGGTACGGTCGGCGGGAGCATCGGCGCAAGTAGTGGCAAAAGAAGGTGCTTACGTCACTTTAAAATTGCCTTCAGGAGAAGTCCGCTTGATTCGCCGTGATTGCTACGCCACTATCGGTCAAGTAGGTAACACTGATGCTCGAAACCTAAGTGCGGGTAAAGCCGGACGTAACCGTTGGAAAGGACGCCGTCCTAAGGTCAGAGGTAGCGTCATGAACCCAGTGGATCACCCACATGGTGGTGGTGAAGGTAGAGCACCAATCGGGAGACCGGGTCCTGTCACACCTTGGGGTAAACCAACCTTGGGTGCGAAAACTCGGAAACCTAAGAAACAAAGTAGCAAAATGATCATCCGTCGTCGTCGTAAGTCCTCGAAACGCGGACGCGGTGGACGCGAGTCTTAAACAAATTGTTGGGGCGCAACTGGCGTCTTGACAACTACAAAGCGTGAAAGTGAAATTATGGGTCGTTCTCTAAAAAAAGGTCCTTTCGTTGCCGATCATTTGTTGAGCAAAATTGAAAAACTCAACGCCAAAAATGAAAAGCAAGTCATCAAAACTTGGTCGCGAGCTTCGACAATCCTACCGATGATGGTAGGTCATACAATCGCCGTCCACAACGGTCGCCAACATGTTCCAGTATTTGTTAACGAACAAATGGTTGGACATAAATTAGGGGAATTTTCTCCGACCCGAACATTTCGGGGTCATGCGAAAGGTGATAAAAAATCCGGGAGATAGACGTATGTAGAGGCGGGAAGAAACATCACGTCTCTATAAAAGGAGAAAAATATGGCTACTGTTACAGGTACAGGTAAGGAAGTAAAAGCGATCGCGCGGTTTATTCGGATGTCACCCCATAAAGTGCGGCGTGTTCTCGACCAAATTCGCGGACGCTCTTATCGAGAAGCACTGATCATCCTCGAATTCATGCCCTATAGATCTTGTGAACCAGTTCTGAAATTGTTACGCAGCGCTGTGGCGAATGCAGAACATAACGACGGAATGGACCCAGCAAATCTCATGGTCAGTCAGGCTTTTGCCGACCAAGGACCAGTATTGAAACGATTCCAACCTCGGGCACAAGGTCGGGCTTACCAAATTCGCAAACCAACATGTCATATCACAGTAGCGGTAGCAACTGTGAGTGCTGACTAAATTAAAGGAAGTAATTTGTGGGACAGAAGATTCATCCAATCGGTTTTCGCCTAGGTATTACCCAAGAGCACCAATCCCAATGGTTTGCGCCGCCAGACCGTTATCCAGAACTGCTGCAAGAAGACTACAAACTGCGTCAGTATATCGAGAAGAAACTCGGTCGCCTTGCAGCTAACAATGCTGGGATTTCGGAAGTCCGGATTGAGCGGAAAGCTGACCAAATTGACCTCGAAGTTCGCACAGCCAGACCAGGCGTTGTTGTCGGTCGTGGTGGGGCGGGAATTGAAGCCTTGCGGACAGGTTTACAGGAAGTTCTCGGTGGTAATCGCCAAATTCGGATTAACGTTGTTGAAGTTCAACGCGTTGATGCTGACGCTTATTTAATTGCTGAATATATTGCCGGTCAACTAGAACGTCGGGTTTCTTTCCGGCGAGTCGTCCGTCAAGCAATTCAACGTGCTCAACGCGCAGGCGTCCTAGGCATCAAAATTCAAGTCGGCGGTCGGCTAAATGGGGCAGAAATTGCTCGGACAGAGTCAAGTCGTGAAGGTAGCGTACCTTTACATACGTTACGGGCTGACATTGACTATGCTTGCTGCACAGCTAAAACCGTTTACGGGATTCTCGGCGTGAAAGTATGGGTCTTTAAAGGAGAAATTATTCCTGGACAAGAAGCTCCTGCCATGAATGCTGTCCCCGATAACAGAGACAGAGATAGAGGAGACAGAGACACGCCACCACGTCGCCGTCCTGGTGGTGGTGGGCGTCGCCGTCAGCAATTTGAAGATCGTTCCAATGAAAGCTGAAGACTGAATGCTGAATTCAGAATTCATAATTCGTTACTCATCATTACTAAGTCATGTTAAGCCCTAAAAGAACTAAATTCCGCAAACAACAACGCGGACGTATGCAGGGTCTCGCTACGCGCGGTAGCGATCTCAATTTCGGTGAATTCGGTCTACAAGCTTTAGAGCCAGTTTGGATCACTTCGCGACAAATTGAAGCTTCGCGACGCGCCATGACCCGCTACATCCGCCGGGGTGGTAAAATCTGGATTCGGATTTTTCCTGACAAGCCAGTCACAATGCGTCCCGCTGAAACCCGGATGGGATCTGGTAAAGGAAACCCAGAATTTTGGGTCGCTGTAGTTAAGCCGGGACGGATTTTGTTTGAAATCGGCGGTGTCCCAGAAGCAACTGCTCGGGAAGCTATGCGCTTGGCAGCCTTTAAGTTACCGATTAAGACTAAGTTCATCATGCGCGTAGAGGAACAAGCATAAATTATGGCTCTTTCCAAAGTTTCCGAAGCCCGCGAATTGAGCGATGACCAACTGTCTAATGAAATTCTGGCTGTGAAAAAGCAATTGTTTCAGTTGCGCTTACAAAAAGCTACCAGACAGTTAGAAAAGCCTCACATGTTCCGCCACGCCCGTCATCGATTGGCACAATTAATGACTGTTGAACATGAACGCAAAAGTGTCACGACTTCACCTCAGGAGTAAGTAATTATGGCAGTTAAAGAAAGAGTTGGGGTCGTGGTGAGCGACAAAATGGATAAAACTGTGGTTGTGGCGATTGAAAACCGCGCTCCTCACAATAAATACGCCAAAATTGTGGTTCGCACTCGCCGCTATCAAGCCCATGATGAAGAAAATAAGTGCAAAGTGGGCGATCGCGTCCGCATTCAAGAAACAAGACCTTTAAGTAAAAATAAACGTTGGCAGGTAACAGAAGTTTACGCTAAATAACCAGCGCCAAACTTCATAGTTGTTAGTTTTTAGTTTTTGAACTGACAAACCCCCAACTAACAACTCTCTAGGGAGATAAATCGTGATTCAACCTCAGTCCTACTTAAATGTCGCTGACAACAGCGGTGCCCGCAAAATTATGTGTATCCGCGTAGTGGGCGCAGGTAATCGACGTTATGGCAACGTCGGCGACATTATTATCGGTGTAGTTAAAGATGCCATCCCCAATATGGCAGTGAAGAAGTCTGATGTCGTAAAAGCCGTGATTGTCCGCACTCGCAAAGGTTTGCGTCGCGACAGTGGGATGAGTATTCGCTTT
>JBBQRU010000137.1:0-13943 GCA_038214545.1 Cyanophyceae cyanobacterium
TGTTGAGTCCAAACCACAACCGATAGTAAAACTTGACTCTCCTCGATGGCACAAATCATTTACTCGTCCGCGTACAACACGTTCTACACTATTGACAGCATATTGAATGCGATCTAGTTTTTGTCCTTGTGCCAGCCATGAAAGAAAGCGCAAACCTTCAAGGGCATTGCTTTTGCCAGCGGCATTGGCTCCTATTAATACGGTCAGCGGCGCAAGAGGCAATCGGCTTGTACTATAGCTCTTGAAGTTGGCGAGGGTAAATTCGGTCAGCATGGCTTTCATAAAAAGTACTTTCGCTCTTTGGTGTTTTAGAACAATGGCTAAAAGAAATTTTCTTAAAGATGATAGTTATCCTGAATCGGTGGGTATCCTGATCGCAGGGAGAGTTGCTAATACATAAGTTACTACAGCACACACTGACTATGGCTAATGCTGAAAAAGAATATATGGAGGCACGCACCAAGCGGACTCAGCGCAAAAATAAGATTTTAGCGTTAGTGTCTCTTGTGTCGTTCGCTGGTTCTGGTCTATTTACAGTTGTTCCGGCTTTACAAAAAGCGTTGAGTCAAGATACAACCTTACAAGCTGCGGCTTCGGCTGAGACAATATCATTGCAGAAACAGCGACAGGGTTATGAACTGGTTTTACAGCGTGAACCTAATAATAAAGTGGCTTTAGAGGGTTTGGTGAAGGTACGGTTACAGTTGAAAGATGGTGATGGTGCGATCGCTGCTTTGGAGAAGTTGAAGCAGTCACACCCTGAAAGGGAAGATTATAAAATCGCTTTGGAAGATTTGAAGAAACGATTTGGTAAGAGCGATGAGTAAAAAGAAGACAGAATCAGGCTTATCAGGTGCAAAAGACATGTCTAATCTCGATAATCATATTATCAAAAAAAATGATCGCTCACAAGTAAAAGCGCGACCATTCAGTGAAATTCCTCAATATTATAGACATTTACGTACAGAAATAGTTTCAGTAGTGCCAGAAAATGCCCTTAAAATACTTGACGTAGGTTGTGGTGCGGGAATTTTAGGTAAAGCATTAAAAGAAAAAAAAGCCGCTCGATATGTAGTGGGAATAGAACTGGATACAGAAGCTTTTCACTACGCGAAGACAAATATTGATCTAGCTTATAACGTAGAATTAGAAGCTTTTAATCCACCTTTTATGCAAGGAGAGTTTGACTGCATTATCTTTGGAGATATTCTAGAACATTTAAAAGATCCTTGGAAAATAACTTGTCTCTATGCAACTTTTTTAAAGCCGAATGGAATAATGATAGCTAGCATACCTAATATTAGGCATTTACCAACATTGAGGAAGCTTGCAGAATTAGGCTCCTGGGAATACCAGGATGAAGGAATTTTAGATCGTACTCACTTACGCTTCTTTACGAAAAAAGATTTTCACAAACTTTTAAATCAAGCAAATATTATATGTGATTCTGTATACTATCTAGGGGGACAAGAACTACATTCGCTTCGTCCACAGGAACCAGATCGAATAGTTAGACTAGGCAACTTTGCTCTGCTTAATGTTACCGATGAAGATTTCCTTGAATTGTGTGCTCATCAACTATTATTTGTTGGTACCCATAAAGCTAAAAATCATCTTAATATTGACGATACCTTAACGAGTAATTTTTCCGAAAAAACTATTGAAGATAATCAAATTAAAACTAATTCTGTGAGTTTAGTAGTTCCTTGGTGGGATCATAGTGAACTGTTAGAAGTCTGGAAGCGAAATCTAGAACATTTTAAAAATATCGAAGTAATTTTTATTGACAACGGTAGTCAGCCACAAGCAAAGTTAGAGTTAGAAAAATTCTGTACTCATAACAATATAAAACTTATTCGCAATGAAGAAAACCGAGGTTTCTCGGCAGCTAATAATCAAGGTGCAGAACTAGCGACAGGAGAGTATATTCTGCATCTCAATAATGATGTAGAAATTTTAAATTTTCCAGTACAATCTTTGTGTAGTTTGGCTGGATATGGTATAGCTGGTTATGGTTTAATACAAAGTGAACTTGGTGCTGTCTATTTAGAAGGATGGGCATTGTGTATTAAAAAATCTACTCTAGAAGCATTAGGAGGATGGTCTGAAGACTACGGTTTAGGATACTGGGACGATGTAGATATATGTCACCGAGCAAGATTAGCAGGGTATCCACTTACACCAATTCCTGATATCAAGAAGTGGATGCGACACAAAGCAAATACTACAGGTAGAGATGGACGTATTAATCAACTTGGCTTGCATATTCATAATAGAGGTGTTTTTATTCAAAAACATTATTCTATACATCCAAAAATTGTAGTTGATGGCGTATTTTTTCAACTTTATAAAACTGGGATTGCTCGTGTTTGGAAATCATTGTTAGAGGAGTGGGCAAATAATGGCTTTGCTCAATATATTATTGTGCTTGATAGAGCCGGGACTGCTCCAAAAATTCCAGGGATAAGATACCGTTTTATTCCAGGATATGACTATGGCAAGACAGATTCCGATCGCGAAATTTTACAGACAGTGTGTGACGAAGAAGGTGCTGATCTGTTTATTTCAACTTATTACACCACTCCTATATCAACGCCGTCTGTCTTCATGGCTTATGACATGATTCCAGAAGTAATGGAATGGAATATCAATCAACCTATGTGGCGAGAGAAGCATGAGGCTATTAAGCACGCATCTAGTTACATGGCAATTTCTGAAAACACAGCACATGATTTGGTAAGGGTTTTCCCCGACATAGCCTTGGAATCGGTAGCAGTAGCCCTGTGTGGAGTAAAAAATCTTTTTTCGCCAGCTAGTCCAGAGGAAGTTAATAGTTTTAGAACAAAGTATGGTGTTTCAAAGCCCTACTTTCTTATTGTTGGGACAGGCGGATATAAAAATACGATATTGTTCCTGCAAGCTTTTGCTCAACTTTCCAATAAACATGGATTTGATATTCTTTGTACTGGAACTGGAGAGGTGTTTGAAGATACTTTTAGAACTTATACATCTGGTAGTACAGTTTATATGCTGCGACTTACTGATGAGGAGTTGCGATGTGCCTATTCTGGTGCTACTGCATTAGTTTATCCTTCAAAGTATGAAGGATTTGGCTTGCCCGTTTTAGAAGCGCTTGCATGTGGCTGTCCGGTTATAACTTGCCTAAATGCATCAATTCCTGAAGTCGCTGGTAAAGCAGCTTTATACATCAAGGATGATGATGTAGATGAGCTAACGAATGCCCTTTGTGACGTCCAAAAGCCCAGTATTCGTAATTCATTAATTATTGCTGGCTTACAACAGGCAAAACAGTTTTCTTGGTCAAAAATGGCAAATATTGTAAGTTCGACATTGATTGACACCACTCTTTTGCCTTTAAAACTTAAAGAAATTAATCTAATTATTTTCCCGGATTGGTCACAGCCGGAAGAATTGATAGGTTTAAATGTGGAAAAAGTAATGAGGATGCTGGCAAATGATCCTGATAGCAAGCGTATGACTTTACTTATAGACACAAGTAACATTCCTTATGAAGAGGCTGAACTATTATTGTCTGCTATAACCATGAATCTTTTAATGCAAGAAGATTTAGATGTTACCGATGATCTAGAAATTTCTTTGGTCGGAGACTTGGCTGATATTCAGTGGGAGACTTTACTCCGTCGCCTCCAGGCGAGAATTGTGATGGAACATGAAAATAAACAAGTGATTGCTCGGATAAAAGCCGAAAATCTTTCAGCTACTAACTTGAGTTAATAACATTTTAAAACTAATGTTGCAACAGGATCTTTTTCGATTCGCTATAACTTACAGCAAAATTGTTGAAATTGGAAATGAGATTCTAATTTTAATAATTTAAAATATTGTTTTTTCTCATTGACATGACTTTTACAAGTACATCTTAAGATTGTTTTCATTTTTAATCAATTTTGATTAATGAAAATAAAACAAAGCAATTTTTGTTAAAGTGATTTTAAGAACTTTTCATATAATGCTTTTAAAACATTTTACAACAAATTGTGAATGTGAGGATAATTAATAAGTGCTAATGATGTATTACTATAAATTTCAGAATTAGTACCGAAATATGACTATTGTTTTAGTAACAGGATCTGCGGGGTTAATTGGTTCAGAATCAGTACATTTTTTTTGTAAACATGGCTTTACAGTTGTTGGCATTGACAATAATATGCGGCAGGTTTTTTTTGGCGAAAATGCCTCAACAGAATGGAATCGTGAGCATCTCTTACATAAGTATGGGAAGCAGTATATTCACTGTACAGTTGATATTAGAGATCATGAGGCGATCGCCCAAATATTCAAAACATATAACAAAGATATTGGATTGATAATTCATACAGCAGCACAACCATCTCATGACTGGGCAGCTCGTGAGCCATATACGGATTTTTCAATAAATGCCAATGGCACAATGGTACTACTAGAAAATACTCGAAAGTTTTGCCCAGACGCTGTGTTTATTTTTTGCTCAACTAACAAAGTTTATGGAGACACCCCGAATTTATTACCACTCGTAGAACAAGAACTACGTTGGGAAATTGAGGAAAGACACCCTTACAACCAAGGAATACATGAAACTATGAGTATCGATCAATGTAAGCACTCTTTATTCGGAGCTTCTAAGGTTGCAGCAGATATATTGGTACAAGAATATGGTCATTATTTTGGTATCAAAACTGCTAGTTTTCGTGGGGGATGTTTAACAGGTCCTAGTCACTCTGGTACAGAATTGCATGGTTTTCTTTCTTACTTGATGAAGTGTACAATGACGGAAAAACATTACCAAATTTATGGTTACAAAGGTAAGCAGGTTCGCGATAATATTCATAGTTATGATTTAGTTAATGCTTTCTTTCATTTTTATCAAAAGCCTCGAATAGCTGAAGTGTATAACATAGGAGGTAGTCGTTTCAGTAATTGTTCAATATTAGAAGCGATCCAACATTGTGAAGCAATTACCGATAAAAAACTCGAATGGAGCTATGTGGAATCTAATCGAATAGGAGATCATATTTGGTGGATTAGTAATATAAATAAATTCAAAAATCACTATCCTGAATGGAAATTAACTTACGACACAAAAGACATTTTAAAAGAAATATATGCACAAAATATTAGCCGATGGACATAAATTAACGTTAATTTAAAATTAATACAATAGTGCTTTTTAAGTACACAAATTTAGTCCATACTTAGCTTACTATAGAAGACCGACTTGATTCTTGCTAAGTATACTAAGACTCAATTGCTTACCAGCCGGGGTTTGCGGTTTGAGATTTTTTCAAAAATCAAATAGGATTCCTAGATTGGACAAGGTGTCCATCAGACAAGATACGAATTTACGTAAAAAAAATATTAGTGAGAAAAAATAATGAAAAAGCTCTTCCAGAAAAGATTATTCAAGTTTATTATATGTGGTGGTATAGCAGCAATGCTCAACCTGTTAATCATTTTTGTAATGATTGAATTATTGGAATTTAATACCCCTGCTTTGCGAAATATAGCGAATGTGTTATCAATTGAGATTTCACTATTGTTTAGTTTTTTTATTTACAAGATTTGGGTTTGGTCAGGAGGTATTTGGACTGTCAAGGAAGTTTTGTTAAGACAACTTCTCCTTTACCATGTATCAGCAGGAACAGCGGTGTCTTTGCGAATTTTTCTTTTATTTCCTATCTTGGATTTGTTAAACGTTAATTATACTATCAATACTTTGTTTGGTATATTTTTCAGTGCTGCTATTAACTATTTGATTAGTGATAAATTAGTTTTTAAGACTCGTTCTAAAAATTTTAATGCTCAAATTCAGTTAGAAACTAAGGTCGCGTTAGATTTTTGTTATTCAGAAGAGTTAACACCTTCATTAACAGATACTTTGGATTTATCAAAGCCAAATACACATTTAGTAAATTTTGAGAAAAACTTTTTATTCTCAATTGTGATTCCAGCCCATAATGAAGAGGATAGTATTGACGCAACTATTCAATCAATTAGCCAATTATTAGAATTAAAAAAAATTAATTATGAGATTTTAGTAGTAAATGATAGTAGTCGTGATGGTACAGAAACAATATTGCAGTCGCTAAGCATTCAGAACAAGAAAGTACGTTATATTAATAATTATTATCCAAACGGATTTGGCTTTGCAGTGCGCTGCGGGTTAGAAAACTTTCGAGGAGATGCAGTTACAATCGTGATGGCAGATTGTTCTGATTCTCCCGAAGATATAGTTAATTACTACCATAAGCTTTGTCAAGGCTACGAATGTGTTTTCGGCTCTAGGTTTATTAAAGGAGGCAAAGTTATTGATTACCCAATGCATAAGTTAATTATCAATCGGCTAGCAAATTTGTTTATTCAAATCCTGTTTGGGATCGATTTCAATGATACTACAAATGCTTTTAAAGCTTATCGGAGAGAAGTAATTGATGGAGTTTTACCTTTGCTATCTCATCATTTTAACTTAACAGTTGAGATTCCACTTAAGGCAATTGTTCGTAAATATTCATATACAATTATCCCAATCACATGGCGCAACCGGACAACAGGAGTTTCTAAACTAAAGCTTAAAGAAATGGGTAGTCGTTATTTATTTATTGTTCTATATATCTTTTTTGAAAAAATGCTTTCTAGAGGAGATTATATCCGAAATAATTTAAAACCAGTGATGAGAAGGTAAAAACAAAAACTTAACAAGTTACGATAATTACATTTTAATTTAATTTTACTTTTGTTTACAATTTAATTGTTTATAAAAGAATCTAAATTTCTCTAAATACTTGACTATTAGCAATTGTGAGTTTGAATTGATGAGTCAACGAGTTTTAATTACAGGTGGAGCAGGTTTTGTAGGTAGCGCTATTGGGTTAAGTTTAGCTCAACGCTATCCTGACTGGAAAATTACTGCTTTAGATAATCTGAAGCGTCGAGGTTCCGAATTAAATTTACCTCGACTTAAGAAATCAGGCATTCAGTTCATTCATGGTGATATAAGAAATATAGAAGATTTAGATCCGGTGGTGCTTAAACCAGATTTAATCTTAGAGTGTTCTGCAGAGTCATCAGTTTTGGCAGGGTACACTTCTCCTGGCTATATGCTGCAAACTAATTTAGTGGGTACAATCAACTGCTTAGAATTAGCTAGAAAGACTCATGCAGATTTTATTTTTCTGTCTACTAGTCGAGTATATCCTATTGTCTATCTTAATTCTTTGGATTATACAGAAACAGAAACACGTCTTCAACTTTCGGATCAACAGTTTCTACCAGGTGTATCGGGTCAAGGTATCTCAGAGGAATTTCCTTTAGATGGAGGGCGATCGCTTTACGGAGCTACCAAGTTAGCATCAGAATTATTAGTAGCTGAATATGCTGATGCCTACGGATTGAGAACGGTAATTAATCGCTGTGGTGTTCTGACTGGACCTTGGCAAATGGGCAAAGTCGATCAAGGCATATTTGCCCTATGGATGGCTTTTCACTACTTCCAGCGTTCTCTAAAATACATCGGTTATGGAGGAACAGGCAAACAAGTGAGAGATTTTTTACATGTTAGCGATTTACTAAACCTACTTGACCTTCAAATTCATAACTTCACAGAATTGAGAGGACAGACTTTTAATGTAGGTGGTGGTATACAAAATACACTTTCACTCTACGAAACAACACAGCTTTGTCAAGAAATTACGGGGAATCATATTCCAATTATTCCAGTTACAGAAACAAGAGCAGGAGATGTCCCTATCTTTATTACCGATTCTTGTAAAGTCATGAATGCTACAGGTTGGCAACCACAAAAAGATGTTAAAACAACTCTTATAGAAATTTATATGTGGATTGATGAATTCAAGCATCAAGTTTATGATATTTTCTGTTAAAACCTATTACAAATCCTCAAAAAGTTACTCTTAAATGAAAAAAGCTAATTTTGTCAACTTAAAATCTTCCATTATTTTTTTGGTTTGGCTGATTCTAATTATTTATTGTTTTCTAATATTTATACCATTACCATTTGGTATATCTATAGGTTTAGACCCATCTTGGCAATATGCAATTAGTCGGGCAGCTGCGGATAAACTTATTTTCGGAAAAGATATTGTATTCACTTACGGTCCACTTGGATATCTAATTGCTGGAGCAGCATGGGAGCAGAATTTATGGTTGATAGCAGGCTTTCGTTTCGCAGTTTACTTGGCATTATTTATACTGGGGTTAGTAAAAATACTAAAGCTTAAAACCAATATCCAAAAAATCTGTTTAGCATCAGGTTTATTACTTCCTCATCTAGCACATATCTCGATAGATTATCAAATTGTATTTATTTTTATAATTATTTTGTCTGATAGTGATGTACTACCCAGAAGCTCAACCAGATATTGGTCCCTATCGATGGGAGTATTTGCAGGTTTCTGTCTGCTTACCAAGTTTACTCTTGGAATCTGTATATTTGCCTCAATTATTTTATTCCTATTGGCTAATTGTTATAACTCTATTAATTCAAATTCGGATATAGAACTCAGATTTTTTGCTCTGATAGATGCATTTCTAGCAGCAGTATCATTATCTTTTATCCTATTACATCCAGATTTCTATTTATCAAATTTTAAACAGGTAATCATTTTTCTGGCGATTGCAGGTGCTAGTGGAGTTATTTCTTGGCTTATCCAACAATGGGTCAATAGTAAAGCTCTCTTAAAGATTGAACAAGAAATTAATAATAATCATATATTGAGCATGAAATACAACTCTAAAGTTATAAATTGGTGTATATTCTATGTAATTTACGTTTTTTATCTTTTTAATACCATTTTTCATTCTTCTCCTTCACTAATCGACTATCTGAAAGGATGTTTAGAAATTTCATCGGGTTACTCTAGTGCAATGAGTATCATTGGAGAATATCAAATTCTAGGCTTGGCAATATCTGAATTGGTGTTGATATCAGTTATTTTAATTGTAATAGCACTAGAAGGCAGCCTAGGTTTTGCATTAGCTTTATTCTTCATCTTAATATTAACTTTTAAACATGGATTTGTACGCCAAGATATTCATGTTATGGCATTCGTTTGGTGTATACCAATGATAGTTGCAATATGCATACCTAAAATTAAAGCACCTAGGTTTCAAAAATTTTCATATCTCCTGTATGGTTGTTCTTTAATTTTAATTACTCAGTTTGTTATTAACCCTTCGCTAGGATTCCCCTCTTTTACTTCAGGTAGAGTTGCTACCAATTTGTCATCTTTGTTAGTTCCGTTTAATTTGACTGCTATTCAGTCTAACTTAAATGCTAAGAGTAATGCTAATTTAGCTATAGTAAAGCTACCTGAAAAGGTAATAGAATTATTAAAAAATAAAAAAATTGATATTATTCCTTGGGAAGTATCACTAGTAGCGGCCAATAAACTCAACTGGAAACCAAGACCAGTATTCCAATCTTATTCAGCTTATACAACTTATCTTGACGATATAAACTATGAAAGTCTATCAACAGAGCCAAGAGATTATATTTTATATAATTTTATATCTATTGATGGCAGACATCCTTTCTTTGATGAGCCTAAGTCATTTTCTTATGTCTTTTGTAACTATAAGATTTCAAATGAAATACCAGAATTTATCAATACTCCTACTATTTTCAATCTGATGATACTGGAAAAGCGTAAGTTAAGCATCTGCTCAGCCAGTAGTTTAGCCAATACATTATCAACTTCTTGGAATACATCTCATGTCATAGAAGCTAGTGATCAAGCGATAACTCGGGCAAAAGTTAAATTTAGCTACTCTACTTTTGGAAAAATTTATAAAACTTTTTTTAGAAGCCCCCCTGTGCTAATAGAAGTTAATTATTTAGATGGTACTAATGGGTATTACCGAATCATTCCTGAGAATTCAGAGAACGGTATTGTAATTAGTCATTTACCTACAAATCCTATAGAAGCAATGTTATTATTCAAAGGAGAGTTAAAAACAAGTGTCAAATCATTTAGCTTCCATGCCATTAATTCTCTTTTGTATCAGCAAAATATAGAGATTAATTTTTTATCAAGTAAATTATTAAATTCATCAATAAAATGAGGTACATTTATTTTTATCCTTCTGCACTTTTTATTTGAAAAACTGTAAGGGTAGTTTCCAATTTTATCTACACGAGTGCTGGATGCCATACGTATACAGTTATGCAAATTCCTCACTTGTAAAAAGCTCCAAAAATCGCGTTTAACAAAACTTCGCGCTGCAAATCTTATGATATTGGGGTGATAGCGTAATCTACCATCTAGTTTTGTGTAGTAATGGTTGATATTGTTTACATGCTACAGTTGCGCTTCCGTGTTTTAAAACTTGCCATATTAATCGAATGGCTTGACCATAAAACAAAACTGAAAGTTTAATTATAATATCTCTGTTCCACCATACCGTGACTCGATAGCTAGATACTACCTACGTTTTGCCAGTCTTTAAGTGCTACCATCGCTAAAAGCAAATGGAAAAAATTAGCACATATTTGTCCAAATAGTTGACTATCGCTTTGTAATCACTCTATGCATAAAAAATCTTAGCAAGATTTGAAAGTGGTTGTGTTGCAAACCTTCCAATCCAGATTTTCTAACATAATTCTCTAGTTGTGAGCTTTTGGCAGAAATCCTAATTCCAAGAAGGTTTCAGAATTATTACTGTTCATTGTACTTTTGCCACATTTGCTCGTAAGCCTTCTCCATCTCACAAGTAAATTGCTTAGCGTTCCATAATGGTGCAGTTTGCCGTGATTGCCGCATTCGCCAAGAGATTTGTTGCCGCAAGGCTGCATCTTTGCCCAAGCGAACCCCCCACTCTATATATTCTTCATCCGTCCAAGCAATACCTTCTGTAATTCCAGCATTCATCATCATAGTGTAGCTATTACGAGCAGCAAACTGCTCGCCTACTCGTGTCACTAAAGGAATGCACATCCAGAGAGTTTCTAGAGTAGTAGTAGCACCATTGTAGGGGTAGGTATCTAGTACCACATCAGCAATCCCCAAATTAGCCCTGTGAACTGCTTCTGAATGAACATCTGGTAAAAATCGAAAGCGATCGCAATCTATACCTTCTTCATCCGCCAACTGATCAAAGAAATTTTTTATAGATGCTTCATCAGCTGTACCTTTAATCAAGAAATAGCTATTAGGTACTTCTTTAATAATTTTCAATTGCAACCGCGCTATATCTGGATGTCGCTTAAACCCTCGCTGACCAGAAAAATAGATTACGGCATCACTCGGTATATCCAATTGATCTCGCCGTATTGAAGGAACGCTAACTTCAAAACCGTCAACAGCTATGTATGTTTGAGGTAAACGCCAAATTTTTTCGCTGTAGTATTCCTCAGCCGATTCTGGTAAAACATACGGATCGGCAATAAAGTAATCAACACTGGGGATTCCCGAAGCATCCCAACCCAACCAAGTGACTTGAATTGGTGCCGGTTTTCGCGCCATAATTTCACAGGTAGTGTCTAGTGTGATGCTATCGAGATCAATCAAAATATCTACTTCATCCTGATAAATCTGTTCAGCAGTATTAAAAATGCTGTTTGATTTGTATGTTTTATCACATTGACTTATAAACCATTCGTGTAATGCGTCAAAACTTGGATTAGTATTAACGAAATAAGTATTGATTTCAAATTTATCACGATCATGATGCTGAAATACCCATCGTGACAGCCAGCCAACAGAGTGAGTCCTTAGACAATGAGATAAATATCCTATTTTTATCTTTTTAGTAAGTAAAGCTAACTTTTTTCGTTTTAAATTACCTTGGTTATACTGTTCTAATTGTTTTTTAGCATAAATTTCAATATTGTTTTGACAAACTTGCATTAATTGATTTTGAATAGATCTAAATTCTCTAGGTTTATCCTGCAAATATGGTGTAAAAAAGTTAGAATTGAAAAGCCTTAGTATCCTAGCTTGACTAAGATTAAGTGGATTATCTTCTATTAACGATGATAGTAAAGATTCTTGATATAAAGATGCCGAATAAGATTCTTGCCAATATCCACCAGCACTCGTTAGTCCTCGAATTACCTGGCGATTAGCATAAATTTTGTCTGGCGATTCCTCAACTAAGGAATAAAATACTTTAGCAGTTTCAATTCCTTTATCATATTCACCATAATTTTGATAAAAACTAGCGAGATGACCCAAGAATTCAGTATTTTTTGAGTCTAAAGATAAATATAATTCTCCGATTTTTGCTGCTATTGCAGGTTGTCTTCTAGAATAAGCAATATCCACTGCTGCTGGTAGTAATACACATAAAAGTTTGTTAGTATTATTTTTAGTATGAGGTAATATTGCCTCCAATAGCTTAAGTGATGATGAGCACAAAGGAGCATATTCTAAAATACTTTTTAAGCCTTGCATTAATAGATTAAAGTCTACTTCTAACCCTGGATCTGACTGTAATATCTCAACTATTTCCAAAACGAATAAGTCTTCTTCGGTATAAGTCTCAAGCTTGATAGATAGCTTAATCAGACGCACCAGGTTTTCAATATTGGCAGGCAAAAATTCCTTGATTTGCTGGCGGATTTTGCAAGCAGTAGTATATTCCTCAGTTTCTTCCCGCCGTTCGGCTTCAATTTGCAAAATTTGCACTAATTCTCTATTCCACAACTCAACTTGTTCTGGTTCACCTTCCACCATTGCCATAAACCAAGTTGTCTGTGCTTCTACCTCTTGCCCTTGCAACAGCAATATTAAACCTAAATGCCAATAGTGAGACTTGACATCATATTCTACTGTAATTGCTTGTTCGTATAAGCTAGCAGCTTGAGCGTAGTTTCCTTTGATGAAATATCGTGTAGCAAGATTATGCCATTCGAGAGGAGCAGTTAGAAAGGACATAAAATTCTCAAAAAGTTGTAATAGTAAAATGGGTAATGTGCAATAACATTACCCGCTCAGAACAAAAATTTATGCAATCCTATCTAGAAGTATTCTAAGAAAAACATTTCTCTTTACTTACTTAGACAAAGGACCATAGTTTGATACACATGAAGCAGCACCGGACTGATTTGCTACGATCGTAATACCAGGTAATGTAGATTCGCAAGATATGGCGACTGTAAGCGCTTCAGATGTAGTAGTGTCTCCAATCTGTGTATTTACCGATCCATAGTAAGATTTGAGAGTAGCTTTCAGAGAACTTGCATTTTGTTGACCATAAACATTACCAGTAGCTAGAGAGTTTATAGAGTAACTATAGTTATCAGTTACGGTTTTAATCCCAATTCCTAAGGATGAGACAGAACTAGCGAAAACTTGACCTTCTAAGAAAAAGGCTTGTTGTGCTCTGTTCATTGCACCAATATTCTGCTTCGCTTCTGCCTGTTTACCTTTATTTACCTGACCTAGCAATGATGGCAAAGCAATAGCAGCTAATACACCAATAATGATGACAACAACGAGCAGTTCAATCAATGTAAAACCTTCATTGCCTTTTTTCTTGTTGTTGAGGTGTTGTAGAAATTTGGCTTGTAATACGGGGTTAATTACGGGTTTCATAAAAGTTTTCTCCGAGGGTCGGGATGTAAGTTTCTTTTTCCTTCTAGATACAACTTACCCACCTCTGAATAGTTTCATATCACCTGTTTTAAAAATCTTCCGGATTATCTTCAGTCGCTTGCGAATACCCTTTACCAGTCAAGACCCTGGAATCTTCGCCCTCTCTAGACTCAACTGACCAAACTCCCCGTCGGCATAACGTGTCCACTCCCACACAAGCGATCGCACGATAAAACCCCAAAAACCTTCCATAATAAATGTACACACACCAACTCGCTTGCCATTGAGCCGACATACCACGCCTGACAGCGACTTCACACCCGCGAAAGCTTACCCGCATTTGACAAAGTGGAATAACTTTCCACAGGTAGT
>JBBQRU010000138.1:0-13576 GCA_038214545.1 Cyanophyceae cyanobacterium
TTTTGTCAGGTTGTTTTAACCTGCTAGGTGTGGTGCTATCAAGTGGCGCTGTCGCTTTTGGGATCATTGCTTTGCTACCTGTGGAGTTGGTAATCAACGTCGGTTCCGGTGCAGGTTTTGCAATGGTGTTTGGGCTGTTGACTTCGGCGATCGCTTGGAACTTGGGTACATGGTATTTCCGTTTGCCAGTATCAAGTTCCCACACCTTGATCGGCTCAATCTTAGGCGTTGGTCTGGCAAATTCATTGTTGTCAGGAGATCATTCCTTTGGTGAGGGTGTGAACTGGGAAAAGGTGCAAGAAGTCTTCACCTCTTTGTTGCTTTCGCCACTCGTCGGCTTTGTGGGTGCAGCACTACTACTGCTGTTGGCGAAGAATTTGATTAAACGTCCAGAATTATACCAAGCACCAGAGACTAACGTACCACCACCGCTGTGGATTCGGTGTTTGTTAATTCTTACCTGTACTGGCGTCAGCTTTGCCCACGGTTCTAATGACGGGCAAAAAGGTATGGGTTTGATGATGCTGATCCTGGTCGGTATTGTACCAGGGATCTTTGCATTGAATATCAATACCAATTCTGTAGATATTGCTCAGTTAGTGAGAACATCTAATTCGGCGATCGCAGTTCTTTCACAGCCAGCACCAGAAATTTCCCTGAAAGACGCTGATGCTGAGCTTTCAAGTTTTCTCAAGCCTACAGGTAAATCGAGCGACAAAACTTTGGCAGCTATTACTGTTGAAACTCAGACAATCGCCGACAAGCTAGTGGGTAAGGAAAGCTTCCGCGATCTGAAGAAAGCAGATCGTACCTCTGTGAGAAGCAATATGTATCTTACCTCGGCAGCAATTGCCAAGTTAGATAAGCAACACAAGTTGACTGATACTAACGAAAAAGTGCTTTCTGACTATCAGGGTCAGTTAGAGAAAGTTACTAAATTTATTCCGGCTTGGGTGAAAACTATCGTCGCCTTCGCACTAGGTCTAGGTACGATGATCGGCTGGAAGCGCATCGTCGTTACAGTCGGTGAAAAGATTGGTAAAGACCATCTTACCTATGGACAAGGCGCTGCGGCGGAGTTGGTGGCGATGACAACAATTTTGGCTGCCGACCACTATGGTCTACCAGTTAGTACTACCCATGTCTTATCGTCTGGTGTGGCGGGTACGATGGCTGCAAATGATTCTGGTTTGCAGTGGGAAACAGTAAGAAATATCCTCCTAGCTTGGGTACTAACTCTACCAGCTTGCTTAGTGCTTGGTGGTACTACCTATGCTATTGGCTTGTTCATCGTCCAGAATATTCTGCATTTAAGTTAAGACACTCTGCAGGCTCATGTAAAGACATGAGGTTATAACCCAGCTTACCTTTTGGATTAGCAAAATGAATACAAAGAAGACTTCGCAAATTGTCTTAAGTTTGATATTAGGTAACGATATTTTTGTCAATCAGCATGAGCATAAATACTTTGAAAACTTTCAAGATGCCCAGACACCGGACATTACCATCCTCACTTGCTCAGACTCAAGAGTGCAACTAACTCTATTTAATGCTGATGCTACTAATATAATATTTGTGGTCAGAAATATTGGTAATCAACTTTTGGGTGGTTTTGGTTCTGTAGATTATGGTGTGAAACATTTACATACTCCCTTGCTATTAATTCTCGGACATGTAAATTGCGGAGCCATCAAAGCTGCTCTGAGCGACTATGGGGACGAACCATTTGATATTATTCGCGAACTGGATCATCTATCAATACCATTAAGACACATTAAATATCCTAACCAATCTCCAGAAATGATCTTGAGTGCAGGGGTAGAAACAAATATAGATTATCAAGTTATGCTGGCAATGAAAAAGTATAAAAGTGAATTTGAAGCTGGAGAATTAAACATTATTGGCGCAGTCGATGATTTTACTAACTCCTACAAAACAGGGGATGGTAGGCTCATGATCATTAATATCAATGGCGAAACAGATATAGAAAAAATCCGTAGTCATGAAGTATTGGCGGATATTCCCGATCCGTTGAAGCAGTTGTATGTAAAAAGATTAACTGAATAGAGTTGCTTGTTAAATTGGTTTGGGTCAGATAACGAGCGATCGCCTCATCCACCAGAAACGCCAGAGGAGTTAGAAGAAATTGCTGCTTCTCTCACAGGCGAAACAGTAGGAGGATTAGTTGGTGGGATTGTTGGCGAAGTCGTCGGCGGAGTGTTACTAGAACCTGTAGGTGTAATCATCGGCGAAGAAATCGGTATTTTGGTCGGAGAAGTTATTGGCGCTGAGTGTGGTGACGAAATTGTCGATGCTATTGAGCATCCAGACGACACTTCAGAAGAAGATTTGCTTCTAGATGTAGAAACAGCCGCTGGTGAAAAGTTTGGCGCATCAGTGGGAGAGGTCGTTGGGGAAGTGTTATTAGGATCTTTGGGTGCGACTATGGGAGAAGCGATCGGTGGTGTTGTTGGAGAAGTTGTGTGTGGTGCGATTCGCGGTGCTGTTGATGGAGTTGAAGAAGATCCTTCTGTAGCGACAGATGAATTACAATGAAAAAGTCAAAACTAAAATTTCGACGAAAAAAAATATGCTATCTGTTAACAAAAAAATCGTGACAGATGAAGCAATGCATCCAGTTGCTGTTTTGATCGATTACCAAGATTGGCTTCTAATTGAAGAAATATTGAAAGCCTATCAAGCGCAGCCAGAGACAAATTTTGATTTAAACCAATATGCAGGTGTCATCAAATTAGACCAAGAGCCTTTGGAATATCAGCAGCAAATCAGGAATGAATGAAGCTAATGCAGCCATTAACCTTATTAGATACAAACATAGTCTTGTATTTTCTAGGTGGGAAGTTAGTTAATCCTCTGCCATCAGGAGTCGAGATAGCTGATATTAATGAATACAACTTTACTTCAAGGTTTAATTAAACAAAATTCTACGAAAGGTGTATTTACCATACCTCTCCATGAATCTTCTATCAATTCCATACCAAATAAATTTTTTAACGCTTTGTATGTCAATCGAATCTGATAAATACCCAACTTCAAATCAGCAAATAACCAATAGCCATAGCCTGCACCATCAACTATCATATTAAATAATCCATTCCTTCCTTTCTCAATGTGTGCGCTAACAGAAAACGTTACACTTTCTCCGCTGCTAACCAAGTAAAAATCGGATTCGCTAGGACCGAACCATCCATGACTGCCACCCCCAAGATGACTCCCTAGTATAAAACCATCTGCTCCCATAAGTGCTGGAATTAAAGTAGTAAATGAGCAGAAGCGCTGGGAAATTGATGAATTATTAGTAATGTTAATCCCAACTTGTATAGGGGAACTGGTATCAGATAGTTTAGAGCACGATACATTCCATATTTGCTGCGGCACTACAGTTTCAAAGCGAATGCTATCTACTTGCACTGCATTTTTGTCAAATTCTACAGGTTTAATAAGTTGAAGGTTTACCCAAGGGGTGAAGAGCAGATTTGTCACCGAGGGTTGAACTTGGCTAATTTCTACCATATGTGCATCAAAGAATAAGAATTCTCTCCCAGGACTTAAGTAGGTGAATCTTATTTGATTTACTCCCAGTTGTAAACCCTCAAAAGAGCAAAAATATTCGGGGGTAACAGAGGTTTGTAATGAATTTGAAATAGCCGCTTCAAGTTTAAGCAAATTATTGTGCCAAGAGAGCTTGGCAATAAAATAGCAAATCAAACTCTTCCTAGTGGGAATTTTCATCCCGTTATATTGATTTAAATTAGTTTGCCGGTTGGTGATTTTTTGTGGATGTATTACTTGTCCATCTGGTAATATTAATTCTGGAGTTAGGATGTCATAAACATATGGAAAACCTGTTGATGAGCTATTACTAATAATCACATTAATTTGCAGACAAGTATTAACCTCCTCTCTATTCTCAGGAATCGGCAGAATTATAGAATTTGTTGGCGAGTCAATTTTTATTTGAATACCTTTTTCTTCAGTATTTTTGCTGTTATTTGATTCAAAAGATGTCATTTTTTTGACTTCTTAATAATTAAATATTTATGCCCGTCATTCTTCTAAATATATAGTATAGCCAAAAATTTAGCCAGGAGAATGATGTCGCTTTAAACATCCAGCCCAGCTATATTAAGGTTAATTAAGCAAGTTGACACTGTGCCAGTATCACAACTTCCGGCACTTCATAAACAAGATGATTGAATAGGACTAAAAACGGACGTGATGGTAGTACGATTTATTCAGCATTGGAATAAGACCACCAGTAAAGTACAATTTTACATTACTAGTCACGGAGCGTGATGCTAACAAAATTGGTAGCGCAATTCGACAACACTGGGGTATTGAAAACTCTGTTAATTGGACAATAGAGGCAAAGTAAATCTCAAAACATTGCTGTATATCAGTAGTCATTGGGTATCGAAACCACCTTTTTGACTTGGGATTTTCCCCCGCCATCAACCATCGAATTAACGCTATGAAATCGCTGGTGGAATTGGGCAAGAGTTTTGACATCTGTAGCTATTTGGACGTAATTTAAAATGAGTAAACAAGAGCATATAGGGATACAAAAGGGGTAGAATTATCCGAAATGGCTTCGCTAAAAATGAGAATTGCAATATCGACAAGGATGAAAAAGAAGGCTTGAAGAAGCTGGCATAGGAATTTTTGTCTTACACACCACAGGCTCTCGAAAAAGCAAAGCTAGCAGATGAATTGATAGAGGTAAATTGCAATGCGGAAGACGAAATCAGCGATTCTTGAAGCTGTTCACGAAACTGCCACGGGACTCCACAAAGCTGGCGTGATGGCTCGCTTAACAATGCGTGAATTTGACGGACTGTGCTTGCCTTTGATTGAACCAATGGAACCAAATCAAATTAAACAAATTCGTGAATCATCTCGTGTCAGTCAGGCGGTGTTTGCTGCGGTTTTGAATACAAGTGTGTCAACAGTGCAAAAGTGGGAAATCGGAAAGAAGCGTCCCACAGGTACAGCCCTTAAGCTGCTGCACCTAGTCCAGAAGCAAGGGTTGGAAAGTATGATGGGTTAAGGGAATGCCATTAGTTGTTGTATTTACTGAGATGCTATTGATGTTTGATTCCTTTTGGCATTGAGCCAGTAAATACTTTTTTGTGAGCATTTAATAAGCGATCGCTTTACCTGCAGGTTTGCGATCGTCATTCGCGCCATATAGCAACCCAGTTTTTGGGTCTGTGAAGATCGACTCAGCCGCACCCCAACTTAAAAATGGTGCAACCTTGTATCCCATTCCCCATAAGCGTTGGAAATCAGCAGACTCAAGGGTGTAGGGTTCAGTTAAGACTACATTAGGTAGTCCTTGGTAGTGAAACCGGGGAGAGTTGACAGCTTCCGCAATGTTTTTGTCGTAGTCAATGACATTAGTGATAACTTGTAGAACCGTGGTAGTAATTGTTGAGCCTCCCGGACTACCCGTGACTAAGAAAACTTTGCCGTTTTTGGTGACGATGGTGGGTGTCATTGAACTCAGGGGGCGTTTACCAGGGGCGATGGTGTTAGGAGTTCCTTGCACTAAACCAAAACCGTTGGCTGCGCCTGGTTTGGATGTGAAGTCGTCCATTTCGTTGTTAAGGAAGAAGCCTGTATTGCCAGCAATCTCTCCTGTACCAAAGTAACCATTAATCGTGTAAGTTACAGATACGGCGTTACCGTAACGGTCTTGAATGGAGTAATGGGTTGTGTTGGTTCCCTCACTAGTGATGCCAGAATAAAGCGGCTGTGGCGGAATTGCTCGATTTTGGGGGATTTTAGAACGAATCGAGGCTGCATAGTCTTTTGATATCAGTCGCTCAACCGGATTTTTGACAAAGTCGGGATCGCCTAAGAATTTGTTGCGATCGCCATAAGCAAACAACATACTAGAGAGCATCAGGTGGAGGCTAGCATCACTGTGCCAACCTAGTTGTTTAAGCTGGTATCCTTCGAGAATATTCAGCATCTGACATAAGGTGGTACCGCCTCCAGGAGGTGGAGCAGAGATTACCTCATAACCGCGATAACTGCAGCGTACTGGTTGAGTTTCTGTGGCTGTGTAGGTGGTAAAATCTTCTTCTGTGAGAATCCCACCGTTAGAGCTGCTGGCTTTGACAATTTCTTGAGCGATCGCGCCTTTATAAAAAGCATCTGCACCCTGAGTAGAAATTTGCTGGAGAGTCTGAGCTAAATTTTTTTGCACCAAGCGATTTCCGGCTTGTAATGGTTGATCGCCATTTTGCAAAAATATGCTTTTGACATTCGGCTGCGCTTTAAACTTGCTAGTTCCAGATTTGAGGATATAAATATCTCCCGACTGCAATACAAAACCCTCAGATGCCAGTTTAATCGCCGGATTCATGACTGAAGAGCGATTCATAGTCCCGTATTCAGAAAGCGCTCGTTCTAATCCTCTGACAGTTCCCGGAACTCCAACAGCAAGATAACCTTTTTTGCTTAACCCAGATACCTTGCCCTGTTTGTCAACATACATATCTTTGGTAGCTTTTAAAGGAGCTTTCTCACGAAAGTTAATAAAAGTATCCTTACCATTGGCAAGGTGGATAAGCATGAACCCACCCCCGCCAATATTTCCGCAGCAAGGATCGGTTACAGCTAACCCATATCCAACAGCGACCGCCGCATCAATGGCATTTCCGCCTTGTTGAAGAATTTGCAACCCAATTTCAGAGGCGTTGTGTTGCGTGGTGACAACAACACCGTTTTTACCGGATACAGGGGTGACGGGGTTTTTGTTGCAGTTGTCTGCGGTTGAGTTTTTGCATCCCAGCCAGCTACCAAGTTTGTAAACATGAGTTAACGGATGGTAAACACTACCTCCCACCGCCATATCTAAACCAATAGCCAAACCAATACCCGTCAAGCTATAGGTGACGATTGACAAGCATTTTTTCCATCTGTTGCGTGGTCTCATGTAAAACTCCTATTTGTGTAGTACGATCAATCTGTTACATGCTTGTACGCAACATTGTTACAAGTAAAGGGAAAATGAATTTATTCATGACCGGCGACAAAAGCTGAACAAATATAATCTGTTTTAGAAGATTGCAAACATAAAAGATACACCTTAAAGTAGAGGCATAAATTCATGCTTTTTAGATGTCAACCTATTTATATAGGAACAGGCATCAGCAGCTTATGCAGTTTCAAAGACGACATATGAATTACAATAGAAAAGTCAAAACTAAAATTTCGACGAGAAAAATTATGCTATCTGTTAACAAAAAAATCGTGACAGATGAAGGAATGCATCCAGTTGCTGTTTTAATCGATTACCAAGACTGGCTTTTAATTGAAGAAATATTGAAAATCTATCAAGCGCAGCCAGAAATAAATTTTGATCTAAACCAATATGCAGGTGTCATCAAATTAGAACAAGACCCTTTGGAATATCAACAGCAGATTAGGGATGAATGAAGCTAATGCAGCCATTAATCTTATTAGATACAAACATAGTTTTATATTTTCTAGGTAGGAAGTTAGTTAACCCTCTGCCATCAGGAAATTATTTTATTTCAGTAATTACTGAAATGGAGTTGTTATCTTATCTCACCCTAAGTTCAGACGAAGAAAAACGAATTATTGGTTTTTTGAATAAAATTACAGTAGTTGGCATTGATGAAAATATCACAATATCGCTGCGAAAACAATATAAGCTCAAACTTGCAGATGCAATTATTGTCGCAACTGCACAATCTTTAAGTGCGACTTTGCTGACAAATGATATTAAATTAACTAATTTAACAAATATTAATACTCAATCACTACAAATTTATTCGTAAGGAACTTTCAGAAAATAAAAGTACTTCTGTAGTATGCTGTATAAGTATCTCACAGCACATTAAGTAATGCATCGAGCATTTTAAGACTCAAAAAATAGACGTAATCAAAATCAATCATTTATGCCAGACAATAGTAAAACACGATTAGGTTATTTTATAGAATTTCCACTTTGGCAAGATGCTGTTAGGCTGTTGAATTTTCAGATTCAGCAGAAAAAAACTAACAGACATTATAATACTTTTAGTATGTTCTACTATGAGAAACTTAACAATCCATGTTTAAATATTGATGATGAAGATTATTTTAAGATGAAAATAGCAAGCAACCTTTTTTATGGATTAAAAAAGGAATTTGCAGTATTTTATTATGTGATACCTAAGTCTGGACTTGGTCTGAGAAATTACACATTTTTCACATATCCAATAAAAATTGTGTATTATTCAGTTGGAATTTATTTACTAAAATTATCTGAAGAGTTTATAAACGAAAGATATAAAAAGTTATCAAACATAAAAGCTTATTATGGTGGCAATATTTCTTACAAAGATGGTAAACTCAAAATTACATCAGAAAATATATACTATAGAAGTTTTTATGAGCAGTTTAAGGCAGATATTAAAATAGAAACCCTAGGTGAAACGCAAAATAGAATTATTATAAAGCTTGATATAGAGAATTATTTTAACGAGTTATCGATACCTAATCTCTTACAATTACTACATGCTTTTATTAAACCTAGTATTCAAATGGATATGCGGTATGATGGCTTCACAAGAGAGCAAATAATTTGCTTTTTTATGTTTATTGCAAAGGGTAAAGCTGGAATTGCACAATCAGACAATAATATTATCTCTAATTTTATTGGTTATCTTTATTTAATCTTCGGAGATTTATTCATAGATGATATATTAAAAACGCACAGAGATGTCATAGAAATTTATAAAATAATTAGATATACCGATGATATACATATATCAATAACATTTAAAGAAAAAATTGATGACAAGAAGCAAGGTGAGCTTGCTTATATAATAGCATTGCAGATCGCAGAAGTATTATATACAAAATTAAATCTAAAATTAAACTTAAAAACAAGATTATTCCGTTTAAAAAGCAAGCAAGAGAAAGACGAACTACTGACAAACATTAGGAAGTTATCACCTAATAATGAATATACAAAACATGATGGAGATCCAGATGAAACTGAATCTTCTAGCCAAGTTGTTAATAATCCCCAAGACAAATTAAAGAAAATATTTAAAGAATTACGAAAAATAAAAAAATCTAAAATAGAAGATTACTTCGTAAGAGATAGATCAGTACAGGAGGAAATTTTGCAGGAAGTATTTGATAAGCGTGTAGAACAAATACTCAGTAAGCCAGAAAATAAAAGCATAATTGCAAAAATTTTTGAAAATTTTAATTTTGATCTTATAAAAGTTCAGCCACTTGAAATATTAGTCATCATTTTTTCTCATGAAATGATAGTCAATAACTTAAAAGTATTTCTTATTGAAAAAGAAATCATCACTATAAGTGATGCTGACTTAATTATTAGATTTTTGTGTCAAACCAATTTTTGTGATCCGACTTTACTTCTCCAACTTAAAAAAAACACTCACACAAAGGAAATTGCTGAAACCTTTTTGGATGCAAAGCTAAATTGTGACATTCCTGGCTATTACAATTTAACTTGTATGCAAATGAAAAGACTCTCAGAGATGCCTGATGTAATTGAGCAAACTCGTTTGAGAGTTTTAAATGAAATGAGTGGATCATACTCAGTTGCACTTAATCACTTGGTAAACGAGATGCATGCCGTGTGTATAAAGCAGGAAAAAGCGAACAAAAAGGACTATGATGTAAATAGTGTAGTAAAGTATATTAACTCTAAGCACATATCACATGAGACCTGTATAAAGATAAGAAATTTATTTGATCGTAGAAACTCTAATAGTGTTTCTCATCCAGGTTCTGATAATAGTATTGCCTGGGAGGTTACGAAAGAAGAGTACTTAGACTACTATGAGCATGTGGGCAAATGTTTATCTTTTCTTCTTTAATTAAAAATTTAGTCATATATAGTCCACGTCAGTATATTTAAGTGTATTTGCTCAAAGATTAGCAGCATGAAATTTAATAAATAAGTATAAATGATTTTATGGTAGCTAGCACGTAGTACCAATATCAGCTTAGAGATGGTTGCTAATTATCATTAATAACAGAGATAATTTATCCTTTGGCACTTAATCGTCTCTAGTACATCATCGCCACAATTTTGTAGAGCCAAAAACACAGCTAGAACGACTTTGGCTCAACCACCTTTAATAGACTTCATCATGTGTTCCGATATCGAGCAGGACAATAACTTCACTATTGGTTTCTGCATCCTGTTCAATTGAAAAGACAACACGGCAATCATAGCCACAAGAACAAGACTGAAACCCTTCGAGCTTACCACTCAATTTGTGGGTACCTAAGTTCGGGGCAAATATGTCCGTTTTCATTTGTTGAATAGTGTTTTCAACACGTTGCTGGACGATAGCGTTTCCCTTTACAAACTTGCGGAATGCTCGTTTGAATTTAGGAGTTAAAATCAGAGGTCTCATTCTTCTGGCTCTTGCAGAGATTGACGTAATTCTGTAATTATATCTTCGACTGGCTGGGATCGGAATTTGCCCGCATGAAAATCAGCCAAGGTTTGCTTAGCATCCGCAGCGATTTCTGCACGGCGACTTTCTTGGTGGCGGCTTTGCAGAATTTTGATCAGCATTTCCTGCTGTTCGTAAGGCAATTGCAAAGCGGTTTCTAGCACTTGGTCAAGAGTATTCATAGAATTAGGCTATCAACTTTCTCTTTTGAAGCAGCTTACTAAGTTTTTGAGCACTGTATTTAATTATTCAGTTTATCTCAAATTTGGCCGAATTGAAGTTAACCCATTTACACTTTGAGAAGCAGTTAACACACGCTGATGATTACGATCAAGAGCGATCAGCCAATGCAAAAAGAAAACTGGTGTCGAGTATTACTGTCATGTAGGGTTAGTTGGCTTGAGGTTCCAGCCATAAACAGGGTCAATTTCATTGCGTAGAATCTCTTCGTCCCGCTGTGAGATATCGTTTTGACTCCTAGTTACCCATACCTGCAACCGACAGTAAAAAGCTAGAAGCATGATTGTCAGGTTCTTTTAGTTGAATTGACTTATAATAAAGATAGTCAAGAAAACTAGCAAGCTCAAGCAATACCTCATCAGGTAAGGTATTGATAGCTTCAACTAGCTTTTGTCGCTCTACAGTAGTTCCATCCATCGTTAATAATTAGGAAAAGGGATTGACTCTATTTTACTTCCCTTTAAATACCGAGTTGCGGGGAATTGACTTAGGAAGCCGCGCTCGAAGATTGTATCTAGGATAACCTCTACTCACTTTTTGAACTTACCCTGCTCGCAGTCTTATAGTCAAATTATCGATAGTTCATATCGCAGCTAATGTTTGCTCCCGATGTTACGGTTATGGATGAGAGCGTTATTAAAAAATAAGGGCTTATCTTTTAATAAGGGTGGTCGTTAGTAAAAGTTAGTTTATTTTTAGGTACATAAAATATGGAACGTGGTGTCCAGGGAGACTATATACCCAGTACGGCTATGCCAGAAACGTTTTTGGCATTTGTGCCTCGACCCTTACCACCAGTACCCCCTTTGTACTCTAATTTTGCCGATCGCACAGACGGTCATCAAGCAAACAGATTTCCAGCTACTCTTATCTTAACTGCGAGCGAACCAAATCACAAAAATCTAAAAATTCTCGCAAAGTTGGTAAATGGTTTATTTGTCTATCGACTCTGTTCCGCAACTCTTTTATATAATATTCTTTCTGAACGTCTCCAGGTTGTCTTTTAGAATATTGCATATTCTTAGCAAAAAATAATTCTTTTAAGTAAGCTGCATGAAATTCCGCATGAACAGCATAGTCATATTTTCCCATTAATTCTGGGCATTCATCTGAGATATTATAATAGCGAGTGTAATTTAGTAATGGTTGAGTCTGAGGTTGCCTAGAATATATTTTATTATTACCTAAAAACCAAGTTTCGATGCACCTATTTTGTACGATTACCTTGAGTTGAGTATTACCTAAATCAAGTTTTTTAGCTGGAAAAAAATCTTCAACTTCCTGCTTTATATACGCAACATCATTTTCTTCAGCATCTAGACAAATAATAAGATAGTTATATTTTTTGATGATATTAATTTCTTCTACTGCAGCTTTCACTTCTTCATAAAGAGAAGGATAGCCGCCACCAGTAATTAAAAAATAGTTATTAGTTTGAACTTGACTATATTTATCTACCCGCTTTAATTGTGGCAATAAATAATTTAACCAGTGTGGGTATACTTTGGATTCTGTTTTGCCTTCAACGACAAAATAAAGGTTCATCCTACCTGAATTCCTTCGGTATAAGCTGGTAAATTTATTAATTGAGTAAATACCTTGTGTCTGGAACCTGATAATTCTTCATAATCTGTAGCGTTTGTGGCAGTTACTAAACTACCCTTGCGAGTGATTATTTTCCAGTATTGCATAGGAATCTTATTAATAAGATAGGGATGATGACTGGTAATCACAAATTGGACATCCTTCTGTTTATTTAACAAGTCACTTACAACATCAATACAATTAACACCTAAGCTATTCTCAAATTCGTCAATTAGCATAACACTACCTTCAGGTGTTAAATATATTTCTGTAATGTGTATGAGGGTTTTTAACATACCCATTGAAATATTAGATTGAGTAATCCACTCATCCACACCTACTTCTTTTATTTCTAGCGAAAAAACAATAAATGGTTTTTCTAGTCCTTGAGATTTCACAGATTGTCTCAATATTCTGAGATCTTCAACTTGTGGAAATATCTCCATCAAAGCAAATTTTATTTTATTAAATTCTTCTGGGTAGTTAATAAATAATAATCCCAGACGATCCACTAAAGTAGAATTGGGATTTTTAATATCGGAGAGTGATAATCCCCAAATCTGATCGTGCAGAGAACTTCCTAACCACAGATTTGAATGTTGAGCATAGCTGTTAGCTACTAATAGCCAGCCATTAATTATTGGCATAAATGCATCTTCTGCCATGAAGATTTTAATCAAACTCTCTGATGGTGATAGTTTGGGCATAGCCTTGCCTCCAAACTCAATATTTAAACCGTTTCGACTAGCAATTAAATCATTATTTAAATATAAACTTTCTCTTTCTAATTTTGCTTCGTTATTTTCTATCTTTAAATACTTCTTTTCTCCAGATTGATTAACTGTGTAGTGACTTTCAGGTAGAATACTAAATTTACCGCCCCATATATATCGTTCATCGCCAGACGTAGAAAATGTAATATCCCACTCAACACCGTTAAGCTGTTTACCTAAAGCAATTTCTTTCAGCGATATAATAGCTTCTAAAATCTTAGTCTTTCCTACTCCAGAAACACCTACTAAGAGATTAACAGTTCCAAACTCCATTGGAGCTAATTGCCAACCAGTGACATGATTATGGTAGGAAAGTTTTTCAATTCGCATGTCGTTCTGCCAAATAGAAGACTTATTATTTATTTTAACCAGTACCGCGCAAAGATTCACGGTAGTCCTGACCTAACTGCATCGCTTCATCATAAGCAGGATTGTCAGCAAACGTTCCCGCAATTTTTTCCCACCAAGGTAAAGATGACGAGTCGCTTTCTACCT
>JBBQRU010000139.1:0-13374 GCA_038214545.1 Cyanophyceae cyanobacterium
AGAATTAGGCTGAAAGTCTTACAGGATAAGGTCTTTGCTGTTATTTCAGAGATCTTCCTGTTATTTCGTCCAAAATACTTGCAGGACAAAGCTTTCGAGGCTTTTGACGGCTATGAGCGCATAAAGGGTACGGTAGAGCCGCGATCGCATTCAAGTAAGTAATGCAAATAATCTTCTCGTAGAGAGAGAATAATCTTCACATAGGGGATATTTAAACAGTCACGAATAAATTCAAAAAATGGTTTTCTTTGTGCTGGATCTCTATAAGCAAAGAAGAATTCTTCAAATTGGTCGAAAATTAAAACTGTTAATGAATTATTATCGACATTTTTCTTGAGTTCTGATGTAAAAGCTTCCATCGTATCTAAAAAGTGGGGAAAACTTAAACCCTTGACTTCTTCGATAGATTCGACAAAACGACTACCCAAAGTTTTTGCCCAGTCGGTATAAACTTGCAACAGAACAGGTACAACGTCCCGTGCTTCAACCGATTTCTGTTTTAAAGCAGGTAGTAAACCTGCTTGCACAAGGGAACTTTTACCAACACCAGATTGCCCGTAAACTACAGTTAATTTGCGATCGGGACGACCAATCCGTTCGATTAATCGATTCACATCTTGTAACCTTCCAGAAGCGGCAATTTCTGGAGACACATCTGCTTTGCGATCGCTAACTCCTAAACCAAGATTTGCTACTTGTCGTCTCGATTGTAAGCGTCCAGCACCAACAAAAGCCCGTAATCCATATTGTTGTTCTATCGAGCGCAATTCTTGCTTAATCTCAAATGCTTCTAAATATTTGCCTTCATCAAAGTAAAGTTTTTGGAGTGTAAAAAGAATGCGAATATAAAGTAAAGGCTCTAATTGGGGATTGTTATGAGAACGAGCAGTTTCTAAATTAGAAATAGCCTCACTGACTTGGTGAATATGTTTTTGTGCTAGGGCTAATAATAATAAGTATAAATTGCGATAATTCCGGCATTCCCAATCCCGAATAGCAATTTGATTCTCTGGGATATTATCTTGATCTTGGACTAGAATGTCATTAGTTTGTAGCGCCAATTCTGCATATTCTTTTGCTTGTATCCAGTCTGATTTTTGTAAAGCTACTTCTGCCATTAATCCATAGCTATAACCAAGCTTAACAGATTCAGAATGAGCTTTATGTAGATTAATAGCTTGAGTGGCTACTTTTTCTAATTCCTCCCATTCTGCTAATTGCGTTAATACTTCTCCCCAAAGATTAATATATTTTGCCGCTAACCCTTGCTGATTATACTGCTCAAAAATATTTACACATTTTTTAAAATACTCTTTCGCTTGTTCGCAGGCTTGCCGATACTCGTTGCGATGCAAGTTGGCATATTGTCGCCACCACAAACCTAGATGTAATAGCACACAACTGTAACGTTTAATATCATCTATATTGCTATCTTTCTCGTCTGTAACTCGCTGCTGCCAAAAACGTAAACTTTGTTCATAGTATGTTCTAGCTTCTAACTTATTATTATTCGCATCTGTTTCTCTGCCAAGTAAAAATTGGATATTTGCTGCTAAATGAGGTGGTAGCATTTGACTAGATTTTTGTAAATCTTTGACCGCCAATCCCATTTCTAAAAAATCATAATTATCAAAATCAAGATTCAAGGAATCATCATCTAAAAACATCTCAGAAGTTGCATTAAGAATAGCTGAAAAAACTAAGGAGATAGTCCTTTCTAAGTTAGTGATTAACTGATTAGTCTCCATCTCAAACTTGATAGAATTCCCAGTCCAATTTTTAAAATCTGGCATTCGGAGAATGAATTTTTGAAAAAGTTCATCGTTTACCCACAGCACAATTGGAAATACAAAATTTTTACGAAATTCTTCTCGAACCTGATTTGTGGAAATTAAAACTTGGTCAACAGCTTCAACTAGTTCCAACCCAAATATCATTAAAGCGGAAGGTTGTCTATCTTCCAAATGAGATTGAATTGTTGTAAAAATGGTTTTGACTGACTTTGACAAGTGCAACTCTTGAATTTCAATCGGACACTCTTGCTTCAATCGTCGCACCATTTCATCTTGTAAACTGCGGTAGTTACACCGTGCAATAATCAATACAAAATTTCCTTGAGAATTAGTAATTGAACGCGCTAACTTCTGTAAAGAACGTTCGTTATCAACTACAATTTTTTCTGGGATATGTTCTGGGTCTGGGGATGTCATAATTGAAATTTCCTCGACTCTGCAATTGCAGGATTAATATCAAACCAGCGTCCTTCTACATCACGATATTCAAGTAAAAACATACTTCTAAGTAGGGTTTGGTATTCTTCTTCTCCTTTCACGTTGTCTTTGTTTTGCAAAATTTGATGTATTAACGCCCACTCATCTGCCATAATTGCTGATACCAAATCATCTCGGTATTCACGGATAACCATTTCCAAACAGTCACGTTGAATTGGTGGGTCTTTCTCTTGTAAACAACTATAAAGTAATACTAGTAAATTACGAACATGACCGCCACTAACCCGAATTAAACGGTCTAAAGTATTAGATGAGTCAAACACATCAGTAATGTAATTGCATCGGTGTTTTTCTACGAGCATAGGAAAAGCACGCGCTAAAACCATCTGCCGTAATAAATCCATCCCTTCTCGGTTATCTCCTCCCTGGCGAGATTTCACTGTTACCATTGGTAAAACAAGGGGTTTGATTCCAAAGCGATTTGTCAAAGTACTTAATTCATTTGAGAAAATTAACACCAAAGGAATTGTGTACACTACATGGCAATTAAGTTTCTTTAGCTGCTCTCCTCTATCGATAAAAAGATACTCCGGTTGCGAACGTCCCGTAGTTTTCAGCGAAATATCAACGCGATCAAGATTATCGATGATGACAACCAAACCCTTGTAACCTTGTTGCTTCAATCGCTGCTTGGCAGTCTCTAATATCTGTTGATTGATAGCATCTAAAATACCACTGGTGCGTGGTTCTAAATATTGACGTAACTGACTGCGGAGTTTGGGGCTATCTTTTATTTTGGTCGTAACTTTACCAATACCCATTGGTAGAGAAAATTGAAATTCGGGAATTACTGGTGTTTGCAAAAAATCAGCAATTTCATTAAACAGATTCACAAAATAGCTTGGTTTTAAGCGAATATTAACGCTTTCTAAACTGAGACTAATTTGACGCGTAATAGCTAGCAAAATATCACTAATATCAACATCAGCCATATCTAAATCTGCGCTAGACTCAAAATAAACCACATGAAAACCTTGCTGTTCTAGTTCGTCTTTAAGTCGAAATAGCTCTGTAGATTTGCCACAACCTATATGTCCCGTGAATAGTTGACAGGTTGACTCTTCAACTTGATTGACAATTGTTCGTCGCAACCGTTGGACTACATTTCCTCCACGTACCGATGAAAAATCAATATAATATTGCTGATCTTCTCTATTCTCAATCTTTAAGGTTTTGCTAGGATTGCAAGCATTAAAAAATTTTATTGGGTTTAATGCCATAGAAATTTCTTGATCGTGTTAATAATAGACAATATCAGTTTTACCATCCTCATTCACATCAATGAGTTACCGTGGATACGTATTAAAATTACTCCACCTACCACCTCCAGATGCCACGAAATTACTCGTAGCTTTCTGCGAAGGTAAGAAAGACAATTAAATCTTCTACTTCTTAAGTCCCTGTTTCTCCATAGCTCGCTTCACGCCTTCATCAGAGCGCATTTGTTGGTAGAAGCGCTCAACATTGGGATAGTCTGACAAAGGTTTAGGCAATAAGTTACCCCAACGAATCATCGCAAAAGCATAAGCATCGGCAATTGTGCGGCGGTTGAGTGCAACGTGCTCTTTGCCTTCTAGATGAGTATTTAAATATGCAAACATCTTATCAATGACCTTGTAAGACGCGGTCTTGATTGTTGCGATCGCACTTTCACTATCATCAGTCCAATATCGCTGTGCTTTAAAAAACGGGTAAAACGCGGGATGCACATCTCCTGTGAAGAATGCTAGCCAGCGATCAAGTTCGTAAGCATCATGCAAAGTACCGTCATCTCCTAGCTTCGCCTCTGGGTATTTATGAGCCAGGTACTTTAAGATGGCATCGGCTTGATTCATCACACCGCTATCGCCGTCAATCATTGCGGGGACTTGTCCTAAGGGATTAATTTTTAAATACTCTGGCGAGCTTGGTTTGACTTTTTCTAGTTCGTAAGGTTCGCCAATCCATTCCAGAGCAATGTGAGGAGCTAAGGCGCAGGTGCCAGGAGCGTAAAATAACTTGACCATAATTTTTTTGAGAGTGAGTGGATCGCACCCACATTTTACCTTGAACTCGAACTTAAGGCAGAAGCGTGAACCAGGATTAACGAGTTATCAGTTAATCTCGCAACAACACTCTTCCAAATTTTTCATTCCAGGCAACTTATGGAAATGGCAAACGCGACTTTGAACCAATATGCAATGCAAGATCCGCTGAAACAATATCCGCAACCTCCGTTTCCGGAGCAGCCGCAACCTGTACCCGGATTAGCGCAGGACATGACTCCAAAACCGGATCATGGCGAAAAAAGTTACAAGGGCTTTGGACGTTTAGCAGGACGAAAAGCGCTAATTACAGGAGCCGATTCTGGTATTGGGCGGGCAACAGCCATCGCTTTTGCGCGTGAAGGTGCAGATATTATCCTTAACTACTTGCCAAGTGAAGAAAAAGATGCTCAAGAAGTAATTGCATTAATTGAAGCTGCGGGACAAAAGGCAGTGCCGTTACCGGGCGATATTAGTGAGGAAAGCTTTTGCAAGACATTGGTAGAGAAAGGAAGCGACGCTCTCGGCGGACTTGATATTCTTGTGAACGTCGCCGGTGCTCAACAAGCTCACGAAAGCATTGAAGACATTACAACGGAGGATTTTGACAAAACATTCAAGACGAATGTCTACGCTATGTTCTGGATTTGCAAAGCAGCACTTCCTCATCTGCCTCCCGGAGCCACAATTATCAACACGACATCCATTCAGGCGTATAGTCCCTCACCGACTTTACTTGATTACGCTTCCACAAAGTCAGCCATTGTTGCTTTTACGAAGTCGCTTGCCAAGCAGGTCGCGTCTAAAGGCATCCGTGTAAATGCTGTAGCTCCGGGACCCGTCTGGACACCTTTACAGTCCAGCGGTGGTCAGCCGTCTGAGAAGATTCCCGATTTTGGAGCACAAGTGCCGATGAAGCGACCAGGTCAGCCTGCGGAACTCGCTCCCGTTTATGTACTCTTGGCTTCCCAGGAATCTAGTTATGTGACTGGCGAGGTGTATGGAGTAACCGGCGGAAATCCGCTTCCATAACAACCAAGTATTCTGCGACTTGAACCTCTAAATCCTTGGCTGAGTTATGTAAAAGCATCTGCCAGGGAAGAGGTTTTTCCTTGCAGAAACTAATCAAGCAAAATACAAACCTTATTCGATAACATTAGTTTAGGAGACAGAAACTACTACCATGTGGAGGTTGAAATTAGCCCTGAGAGATACACACCGTCTACAGAACTAGAAGCTGAACTTGTAGAGCACATAGCAGAAAATGGCAAAATCATCTCTTGCGTTCAGAAAGACTCAGTTAAAATATCTATTGACAAAGTTAATATTTATTGCATGGGCAAAGTGCCGATGTACCCCAAAGAGGAATTACAGCAGCTACAGAGATTGAAACAAAGTGACCGTAAGAAATTTGATGCAGAACCGCAAAATGAAGAAAGGCTATTATTTATACGCGATCGCCTCAAGCATAATTGGGAACGCTCTCAAGAAATGTTTGAAACAATCAAGCAAATAGGTTGGGGAGATTCTGTTGAAGTTGTTGATAAAATAATTGCCCATTTACTATCTGTAGGCGTTGGTGTAAGCGTTGAAACCAGAGTTAGAAATTCAAGCCAATTGGAAGCACCTCTGGGAGATTTGAAGGTACAAAGTACATGGAAAGTACTTCCAGATGGAACAAAATATTTGTCAACGATTAATTTCATTCCAATTCCAAAAGGAGGATAAGCAATGAATAGTGAAAATATAGATTTTATGACTGATAATGACATCGATTATAGCAACCTATCAGAAGATGTACTAAAACAACTGGCTTTAGGCGATGAGTTATTTATTGCTACTTCCGCTCTCGTCGAATTGAGGATCAGAAAAAGTGCCTCTTCTGCGATACTTGCCTGGGAAATATTGTCTAAATCTTTGGGAGATAAATATTTACAAGCTACTGCTCTATCTGTTCTTTTTGACATGAACCAAAGGCAAGCTATAAATTTTATGCTGAAAACAACTCAGGATTCCAATATATATATTCTTAATACCATAATGGAATTAATGATAGAGAATGAAACTGATTTTAAATTTGAGCCAGCTTCATCTATAGTGAGTATTGTCAAAGAGCGTCTTCGAGAATTAGATAATTCAATAAATCTTCCTGAACTAGAAGTAAGGGATAAATTTTTACATATCTATGTTGAAGCTGGCAGATCAATTTTTGTATAATGCACATCAACTATTGAGATCCAGACACAATTGCCAATGATGGTAAAAGGTCAATGGATCACCGATCAGAATAAGCAAAATTTAGGCGGTGAGTTCCATGAGATACCAACAACGTTTCGAGATTTTGTGACCTATATCCCGAAAACAAATTAGAAAAACCCCTGCCACATCATCGACGTAACAGGGGAAAAACTCTAATTTCAATCTAAAATCTACTAATCCTAAATTAAGGAATCCATTCAGGGATAGCTTCGGCTTTGGTATTGGTGTTACGTGATGGCGTTTCGCGTTCAAAGTTCATGTGGATTGAACGAGTTTGGACACCGTCGGCGGCTACAGCCATAATTGGATAGTCAATTACCCCATCCTGGAAGGACATCTGGAAGCGGAAAGTACCATCTGGATTCAATTTAATTGGACGACCACCGATGGTGACTGTCGCATCTGGTTCGGTTGCGCCGTAAACAATCAATTCTGCATCTGCAATCAGCCAGAATTGACGTGGACGCATTGGAACATCGCCGGAGAAACCAGCGCCAGACATGCCGACACCAGACATGGTTAAACCAGAGACTGTCGGTACTGCCCACATCCCTACACCTGAGGGGAATACGTAGGAACTAAGTGCTTGTTCGGCTAGTGATACCGATTGAATTGAACCGGCGACATGTTGGATTGAGCCAAACAGAGAACCAGCAACTCGCTGCTGTTCTATAGATTGCGCCATGCCAAAGATGTCATCATAAATTGGATTACTGGTGGTGCTTTGGCTACCGTTAGTTGTTGCTGCTGCGGCACGCTTAGCAGGTGGAACTAATTCGTAGACTGTTTTTGCACGTAAGTCTTCTTCAAAGTCAACGGTGACAAAGACATCTTCAATCCAGTCAGAAGGATATACGGGCGGAACATGCACGGGGATGGAACGAGCTAGAATCAGCCAGCGTCCATCATGACAACGATAGCCTATATCCGCCACGTAGTCGCGATCGCTCACAGGCATCGGTAGATACCATTCGCGGGCAAGTTCGTCGCAAGGATATTCTTGAATACTATGAGGACTTTGATATTCGATATTGATGTCAGTGACATCATAGAGCCGCAGTGCTAGTTGTTGTCCACCTTGGCGGCGCAATTCTTGTTTGTGCTCGTTAGGAATATCCCAGTAAGTATAAGACCATTGAGGATCGCGAGGCATGAGGACGATCCTACTATCACCATAGCCGGCTGGAAGCTCAGCAAGCCCTGCGTCTACATCTGTAAAAATGCCACCTGTACGGTCTTCTTGCCCAAGTTGAAATTTTGTTGCTTCCACGGCTTCTTGTGCCTCTAATGTACTATATTGACTTGGTAAAACTTTGTTACTGTTGCGTTGGGCTTCTTGAATTGATGCCAGCAATTGCGATTTACGCATGCGGCTATATCGAGAGACACTATATTCACTGGCAACTCTACGTAATTGCCTTAAGGTCATCTCTTCTAGTGGTGGACGTTCTTTTGCCATCTATTTGGCCTCCAGTAGTTTTAGGGGTAAGTTAATTTGCTTCAGACAAATCTGGCTTTGGCACTTCCTTTCTATCCAGATGCTTTGTCCTAGTTTTTATGCTCTACTCCTGGGCGTGCCGTTCTCTGTGAGCCGATTCAAAAGAGCGGTTCTCAACAGAGAACTACTATTCATAAATCGTTATTGCAATTCGTCTCCTAGGAGTAATGCTATTTAATTAACATTTCTTCTCTATCGGTGAATTGCTTTGTAAATGAATATTAACTAGTAACCCCCTGAGGATCAAGGGGTGAAAAAAAGGTATTTTTACTCACTCTACGTATTTGATGGCTTTCCGGGGATCGTTATGTCATGAAATCACCATATGCCGGTCAGATTAGACCGATCCCAGGCGTCAAAAGCCCAAAAAATGTCATGATTTGATAACAATTAGAGTATCAGTCAAAAATTACAATCCATAAAGGCAGTACCAGCAGTAACAAAAGTGTAGACAAGATAATGCTGCTAGCGACTAAATCACGGTTAAGGTCATATTCTTCTGCCAAAATTAAACCCGCGAAAGCTGAAGGCATCCCAGACATTAAAACCATTGCTAAGCGCTGATCTCCAGATAATCCTAAAAATAGTGTTGTTGAGATTCCCACTAATGCGGGGACAATCACCACCTTCACGACTGCAGGTATCAGTCCTAGTTTTAAGCTTTTCCATCCCTGAAGCTGAGCCAATCGAATACCAGTAAGCAGGAAAGCGCCAGCAATTACTACTCCCACCGATGCTTGTAATCCAGATTCTATCGGCTCCGGAAGTGGGACTGACTGGGTTAAATAACCAAACAGGAAAGCCCACAGTGAAGGTACAGTCAGGACATCGCGCAGTTGTGTCCACCAACGATTAGAGGTTTGAGCGTGACTACAGTAACTCGCAATCACCACTCCAAATCCATAAGTACCAATCAGATTATGGGTGATGCTATAAAACAATGCCCAGTTAAAATCGGCAGGACTGATGATTGATGGCGCTAAAGCTAAGCCAACAAAACCTGTATTCCCCAGCACCGCAGCTAGCAAAAAGCTACCTCGATATCCTGGTGCTAACAATGCTGATGTTGGGGAACGCTTTTGTAGCCACAGAATTAAAGACGCGATCGCTAACCCCAGTGACAGCGCCCCAAAAGTAATGAAAGGAGCCAGCGTGGGGATAGTTGTCTGCGACAGTTCAGAGACATTTGTGCGTCGCGCCAGGGCTAAAAGTTGTAATGGGACACCAAACCAGAAAAGACCGCGACCGAGGATGCGGGGAAACGACTCCGGCAAAAATCGAAAGATGAATAATCCGACACTTGTCCAGATAATTAGCGGTGTGTAGGCATGAAAAAGCGTTTCAATCATATGGCTGTTATTTGCACTCTGACAAATAACAATTATGAGTTTAAAATTGTCTTATTGAGAACAACCATGTCTCGAATCCGCCATTTACCGTCGGTACGCACTAAGTAATATCTGACTTTGAGATTTTCGTTATAAGATTTTTTGACGTTTAGTTGGCCGCGATCGTAAAACTTCGCCACTTCATTGACTGACGCTTCAGCTTCGGCTTTATTTGGCTCCGCTTCACTAGTCTTTAAATCTTCAACCTTCAGATTCTTATGCTGGTATAAACGATAACCATTCTCCGTCTTGTCTTGTTGGGCTACTCCTTGCCACTGCGTCAAAGTCGAACCAGTTAAAATTTGCTCTAAGCCACTAATGTTATGGTTAGTACTAAAAGCTCCGGCTTTAGTCGATAGCCAAGTGGAAATTATTTCCTCAGTACTTGCCTTGGTTAAAAGTCCTTCTGAGGCTAAGGGTTTACTCTTAGAGTCAGGAATGGGAACTGGTGGCTTGTCTAAGGCAACTATTAGCTGTTTACCTTGCAACTCAGGCTCGCCTGAGAAGGCATCTTTTAACAACCCAGAGGTGATATTCACAACTAAACTAATCCCGATGACAGCAAGTAACCCAAATAACATCAGCCAAATAAATCGTTTTGAGCGCCATGATTGCCTAAACCAATGTACTAAATTATCCCAGTAATGCTTCACAGAACGTCCGCCGCTATTTTGGCTGCGACGCTGTCTTCGGGGCTGAGGTGGTGTTGACTCACTCACAACTGCGTGACGCTGACCGTTGTTATACTTGTGTCCGCCGTCATGACCATTTGCGGCTACATCTGGTTGAGTATTATTCAGAGTAGCCGTAGGAGCAGTTTGTGCCGTTGACACTGACTCATGACGTGAAAATTCATGGGTAGCGGGAGAAGAATGCTGAGTATTCTCTCGGCGGATATTAATCGGGATGGTAGATGGGGCGGTGCTGCTATGACCGTTACGAACGCGAGTATTATTAAAGACAGAAGAATCTGGTGAAACTTCGGCATCCGTTGGTAGAGCTTCTAAATAAGCTTGTACCTGCTCATCAGCAAAGTAATCTTTGAGAGAAGTTTGTTGGTTTGCTAAATCTCGAAAGTGCGGAAATACTTCTTTGTGCAACCAGCGTTCGCCATAGAGACAAAGTCCAGGTAAAAGATCGGGAGAATCTTGAGAATTTTCCCGAATAAAAGCCAGAGGTTCATATTCATGGCTGAGTTCTAAAGCACGGCTGGCTTCTTCTGTTTGTCCCAGTAACAGCGCACACACCGCCTGTTCGAGGTGTACATCTTGGCGTTTACTCAAACGCATTAGCATCTGTTTAGCTTGGCGGATTAAAGCCGGTTGGCGTTCTGCGAATCCACGTCCTAATAAGGCGTAGACTGCTAAGTAAGTCGCGACAGCGGAAGGACGCTTGCTTTCAGCGTCAAATAATTTTTGCTGTTCTGCGGCTGTTAAATAGCCTCGCAGTTGCTGGATAAAACGTAGAAAATCATCAATATTTAACCCAGATCCATCATTTAGTGCGCCATCAATCCCGCCGCGTTCAGTGAGGATGGTTTGTAATAATTGTAATCCTTGACGGCGTTCAGCAAAGTTTTCTTCTGGTAGTGCTAGTAATTCGAGAATTCGATAAGGACGCAATTTAGAAATATCTGCCTGGATTTCTAAACGGACATTCTCGAACAACCCTTCACGGGTTAACAATTCTTGACCTGTTTCTAAGGAAGTAGCCGCATTTTCGTACTGACCTTGCTGCCATTGCTCACGACCGAGTTCTAAGCAAGCGAAGGTGACAGTTAAAACAATATCAGCACGTTCAGTCGCTAATTGCTCGACGTTACTGCTTGCGGCTGGGGTGTTGGTTGTATTATTTGTGAAATAAGGACGACCTAGTTTTAATACTAATTCGTATTCTCCTAACTCTTGGAGAATCAATAAAGCACCCACAAATTGATGGGGAGAAATTTCAATACTCGAAGTCTGAGGCTCAATCTGGGAACGATTGACACCGAGAACTGTCGTCCCTGGCGACCCATCGTTATAAGTTTGGGCTAGATAGCTCTCATCATAAGCAGTACGCTGTTTCGGATCACTGAGTACTGTATAGGCTTCTTCGATAATTTGCTTACGAGCGATAATTGCCGCATCGCTATACTCCCGTCGCGGCAATTGGACAGTGCGATCGCTATACGCCTGCTGCAACTGCTCATGAGTCGCTGCCAACGGCAGCCCTAAAATTCGGTAGTAATCGAGCGGGATTCGCACTGTCTACTTCCTCTGCAGCATAAGTAATAAAATTAACCTGTCGTGTGTTATTTCCAGCATAATAAAAGCGTGGCACTATAGTAACCTGTAGACTACGCTTTAAACGTGTTTTCCACAACAAGTTAAGTCAAGATGGCTGAAAATAAAGTTAACTTTAACAGTTTCGCTGCTTCACCTCATGCGTAGGTGCGTTGCTATATAGGCAGTAACATTATATCACTACTTGGGGTCAGCCCAGCTGCTGAAATTATCGGCTACTGCTCACAAAACTTTGATTTTGGCGGCATTTAAACGTTATCTTTTTTAGAAGCTTGCGTTTTATTAAGAGCTGTTGTCTTCTAAGATAACTTTTAAATATTAGTACGAGGATACTAGTGAAAATGATTCAAGAACGTACATTACCCGCATTCGATCCGGCTACAGCGAAGCTAACTAAAGAAGTTGGGTTGCGACTATACGAAGACATGGTCTTAGGTCGTTTCTTTGAAGATAAATGTGCCGAGATGTACTATCGTGGCAAAATGTTTGGTTTTGTTCACCTATACAACGGTCAAGAAGCAGTATCCACCGGCGTTATTCAAGCCATGCGACCGGGAGAAGATTACGTTTGCAGCACCTACCGTGACCACGTACACGCCCTGAGTGCAGGAGTTCCCGCCCGCGAGGTCATGGCAGAATTATTTGGCAAATCCACAGGATGCAGCAAAGGACGCGGTGGTTCAATGCACATCTTTTCGGAGGAACATCGGATGCTAGGAGGTTATGCTTTTATTGCCGAAGGAATTCCCGTGGCTGCAGGTGCGGCTTATCAAACTAAGTACCGTCGCCAAGTATTAGGCGATACTAGCGCCGACCAAGTCACAGCCTGCTTTTTTGGCGATGGCGCGACCAATAACGGTCAGTTCTTTGAAACACTGAATATGGCTGCACTCTGGAAACTACCAATTCTGTTTGTAGTTGAAAATAATAAATGGGCGATCGGTATGGCGCATGAACGCGCTACTTCCCAACCAGAAATTTATAAAAAAGCCAGTGTATTTAATATGGCTGGCGTCGAAGTCGATGGTATGGATGTTTTAGCCGTCCGCGCCGTCGCCACCGAAGCCGTCAGAAGAGCTCGCGCTGGCGAGGGACCAACTTTAATTGAAGCCCTGACCTACCGTTTTCGCGGTCACTCCCTCGCTGACCCAGACGAATTGCGCTCTAAAGAAGAAAAAGAATTCTGGTTCGCCCGCGATCCGATCAAAAAGCTCGCTACTTATCTGACTACAGAAAATTTAGTTGCGCCAGAAGAACTCAAAGCGATCGACCAAAAAATGCAAGAATTAATGATTGATGCGGTAAAGTTCGCTGAAAGTAGCCCAGAACCCGATGCAAGTGAATTACATCACTTTATCTTTGCCGACTAAGTAAACAGTGGAAGAGGGGGAGAGCGGGGGAGAGGGGGAAGGGGAGTGTGGGAGAGTGAGGGAGTAAGAATGCTGAAAATTTTCCTTCATAATTCATAATTTCTCTCCATCCCTATCACCATTCCCCCTCTCCCCCCCTCCCCCTCTCCCCCCCTCCCCTTCCCCTATGCCTACAATCGAAATTAAACAGCAACAGTACAAAACCTACGTTCTGACTGATGAAACTGCAAAATCTCAAGTAGAGATTGTCCCAGAACGT
>JBBQRU010000140.1:0-13305 GCA_038214545.1 Cyanophyceae cyanobacterium
ATGCGATCCGTATCTGCCTGAGGTATGGGGTAATCACTTGCTGGCGGTACTCGTAAAAAGCGAACCAATGAGGTGCCCATTGATGTACCATCTTCTTTGGAGTTGATTACCGGATTCAACACCCATCCGTTAGCTTCGGAAAAAGCACCAGATTTCACAGGGCCACCTGTAAAATTAACACTAGTAGCAGGCTGACCACCACTCATCATCCCACCAGTCGCAGGCTGACCACCACTCATCATCCCACCAGTCGCAGGCTGACCTGTGATACCTGTACCAGAAATATTTAAGGTTACACCTTCACCATTGGGTCCGAGAAAATCATCTTTAAAAATGACATCTACTGCTTTTGGGTTACTCCAATCCCAATATGGGAGTGTAACTTTGGGATCAATGATTTGTAAGGCTTCTTCAAATCTATGAATGTACTCACGATGCCACGGTAGAAAGGCTGATCCACCATGAGCGATGTCTATCCCTAGTCCCATCTCCATGCCCATACCACCCATACCCATATCCATGCCACTCATGCCCATACTGGAGGAAGCTGTGGTAGCAGGCATACTGGCTTCATCTTTGCGGATGATACTCATTGCGCCCTGATGGATAGCAGCGAATTGGTCATAAATACTAATAGTGCTATTGCCTTGGTAAGTATTTTTTAAACCTTTAACAGCATCAACATACTCTTGTTTTTCCGCTTCTGTCAGGTCAACAGCGTTTTTTCTGACAGCAAGTTGGTTTGTAGGTTGTGAGACAGGAATTTCGTGATTAACTCCATTATGAGCAAAGGCTGGTACTACCAGGAAGTTAAGTATAGTGCCAGAAATCAATATTGAGATCGAAGTCCGTATAAATTTCACTACTTGCTCACTTAGTTAATGTTGATATAAAAAAATTGTCGAAGACGCGAAATTTCGCGTCTCTACATTAATTAAACTTTTTGCAAAGATGCAGGAGCGATCGCTTCCTTCAATTCTTGGCAAAGTTTTTCCATTGACTGCAATCCTTCTGTCGGTGTACCTGTGGCTAAACGTTTAACAAAAGCGCTACCAACAATCACCGCATCTGCACCCCAATCCATTGCTTGACGCGCCTGTTCAACCCCGGAAATACCAAAGCCTAAACCAATCGCTTTGTCAGTGATTTCACGCATCTCGCCAAGTAAACTCTCTACCCGACTTTCTAACCCAGAGCGCATCCCAGTCACACCAGTGACACTCACTAAATAAATGAAACCTTGCGATTGACGCGCAATTGCCGCAATTCTTTCTTGGGAACTGGTAGGCGCTACTAATAAAATGACTTCAATGCCGAAACTGGCTGCACTCTGAATTAATGGTTCCGCTTCCTCCAAAGGTAAATCTGGTACAACTAAGCCTTGGACTCCAGCAGCAGAAATCTGCCCTAAAAATGGCTTAATTCCTTGATTCAAAATCGGGTTGTAATAAGTAAACAGAATCAAAGGCGCTTTCAAACTCGGACTAACCTCTGTCACCATCGCCAGCACCTGCTCTAATTTGGTGCCTTTTTCTAAAGCGCGAGTCGCTGCAGCTTGAATTACTGGGCCATCTGCAAGCGGATCGGAGTAGGGAACACCCAACTCAATGAAGTCAGCCCCATTGCGGTCTAAAAGGCGTAAAGCTGCGGCTGTGGTTTCCAGATCCGGATCACCAGCGGTGATAAAAGGAATCAAAGCACATTGTTGGCGAGCGCGCAAAGTTTGGAAATGAGCAGAAATTGAAGTCATAAAATTTTGGGTTCGTGATCGGATGATTGTCGAGACACAATTCACGTCTCTCTAGACAAAAGTAGAGACGTGAATTATTAGATCCTTACAGTTCAGTATCAAGCAAATTATGCACAGCCTGCTGAATATCGTCTTGTTTAATTAAAGACTCTCCCACCAGCACAGCCCGCGCACCAGCCTCCGCGACAAAAGCAAGGTCGGCATTGGTGTAAATTCCTGATTCACTGACAACAGTAATATTTAAACTGTGCAACACTTCTCGCCATTCCTCAAGTAGTCGCTCAGTCAAAGCGATATCAACTTTGAAATCTGCGAGATTGCGGTTGTTGATCCCGACTAAGCGTAGGTGATCTAGCTTGAGTAGCCGCGCTAACTCGTCTGAGGTATGAACTTCCACTAAAGCGGTCATCCCCAAACTGTGAATTAATGCCATGAGATCTGTAAGTTGGCGGTCTGTCAAGATCGCCACAATTAGCAGCACTGCATCAGCACCGACTGTCCTGGCAAGATAAACTTGGTAAGGGTCGATGATAAATTCTTTACATAATAGTGGCAGTGCAACAGCAGGACGGATTGCCCGGAGATTGTTAAAACTGCCTTGAAAGAACTTTTCATCAGTGAGAACTGATAGACAAGCTGCGCCGCCACGTTCGTAAGCTTGAGCGATCGCTACCGGCTCAAAATCTGCCCGGATAATTCCGCGACTAGGTGATGCTTTTTTCACCTCTGCAATTAAACTAGGATGGTGCTGGTTCTGCTGCAAAGCTGCCAGAAAATCTCGCACAGGTGGGGCGGTAGCCAACTGCTGTTGTAAAGCTGCAAGTGGCAGTTGTTTGTACATTTGGGCTACTTCTTGCCGTTTCTGCGACACAATCTCATCGAGAATGTGGCGTGTACTAGCTTTAGTAGTAGTTGATAAATTCATTTGTTAACTCACAACTAATGGCATTGGGGAAGCGGTATACGCTTGAACTACATTTTTAATCATTGACAGACCCACTTCGCCTGACAGAGTCATAATTGATTCTGGATGAAACTGCACAGCGGCGATGGGAAGTGTCCGGTGCTCAACCCCCATAATCACATCATCACTGGAAATGGCTGTCACTTTCAATTCTGATGGTAAGTATTCGGGTAGTGCAAACAAAGAATGATATCTGCCAACTTCAAAGGATTCAGGTAAACCTTGGAACATTACAGAATCGGCATCGGTGACAGTAATCCGGGAAGATTTACCATGCTGAGGATAGTTGAGTACTCCTAGCTGTCCACCGAAAGCTTCGACAATGCCTTGCAGTCCTAAGCAAACTCCGAGGATTGGAATGTTGCGACGGATACATGTTCTCACAGTCTCAGGAACATGAAAGTCATTTGGTCTACCAGGTCCTGGAGACAAAACAACTAAATCTGGTTTCTCTGTATCAAATACTGTTTCTGGGAAACCATGACGTAATGTGGTGACAGTTGCGCCACATGTACGGATGTAATTGGCTAATGTATGGACAAAAGAGTCTTCATAGTCAATTAATAAGACGCGAACACCGGAATTAGCTGTGACTGCACGGTTACTCAATTCGCTGAAAACTTGGTCATCGGTTTTCACCTCAGGTTGTGGTGCAGACCGATGAATTGTCTCAAATAAAGCCGCAGCTTTTGTGATTGTTTCTTGTTCTTCAGATTGAGGAATTGAGTCATAAAGAACCGTTGCACCTGCCCGAACTTCGGCGATGGAATCTTGCAGGCGAATTGTCCGCAAAATCAATCCTGTATTCAGATTACCATCAAAGGTTAAACAACCAACCGCTCCACCATACCACCGGCGCGGACTGTGTTCGTAGCGTTCGAGAAACTCCATTGCCGCCCGTTTGGGTGCGCCAGTAACTGTGACAGCCCAAGTATGACTGAGGAAGGCATCCAAAGCATCAAACTCTGGTCGCAACAATCCTTCAACGTGATCCACTGTGTGAATCAAGTGACTGTACAATTCGATTTGACGACGACCAATTACACGTACCGATCCTGGTTCACAGATGCGTGACTTATCGTTGCGATCGACATCAGTACACATTGTCAACTCAGCTTCATCTTTACCTGAGTTCAACAACAGCAGAATTTGGTCAGCATCACCCAAAGCATCTTGTCCGCGAGTAATAGTACCACTAATTGGGCAAGTTTCTATGCGCCGACCTTCAACTCGTACAAACATTTCTGGCGATGCGCCAACGATGTATTCCCCACCAAGGTTAAATATGAAGCCGTAAGGGCTGGGGTTAATTTGTTGTAAAGTGCGGAATAATTTGCTAGGTGGTTCTTCGCAGGCTGTAAAAAAGTTTTGACTTGGTACAACCTCAAACAAATCACCGCGACGAAAATAATCGTGTGCTACCGTAACTTGGTTAGCATATTCGCCTGGTTTGTGATCTGCAGCTTCCTGAGGGATGCACCGTTGACCGCGATAGTCGAGAGACTCTCCTGTCCGAGGGAGATTGACAGTACTACCATTTTCGGTATTAAAATCGTACTTTATAGAAAATGCTTTTTGCAGATAGTAGTCCACAATAATCAAAGCATCAGGCAAGTAGAGGACGATATCCCGTTGTTCTTCCGGACGCTCTAAACGCTTGGTAATCGGCTCAAATTGGAAGACTAAGTCGTAGCCAAATGCCCCATACAGACCCAGGTGCGAGTCTTCGTCACTGGAAAAAATATGTAGTAATTCGCGGACAACTGTAAACGCTGAAGGTTGTTTACTGCGTTGTTCTTCGGTAAATAATTCGTCACTATCGATCGCACAGCCAGAGATATGGCTATTTTCGACTAGTGTGACTTGCTCAAGTTGTGGATGAGCAGACAATTTAGCGTTGAGTAGAGGTAGAAGTATTTTCCCGCGATCGTTGAGTGCGGTCAAGGTGAAAGTTTTTTCCCGCGTTACCAGTTGCAATGGCGGATTGATGAATCCAATTGCCCATCTTTTATATCGCCCTGGATATTCGTAGCTGCTGTTGAGTAAGCCTCCACGTTGTGAATCTAGGTGAAAAACAATATCCTCTAAAGCCGTATTGAGATCGACTTGCGTAATGGAGCGGGATACGCTAACACCGCCTTGGGTAGTGTATGAGTAAGAATCAACAGTCATAAAGCCTCGCAGTAAGTATGTGAACCCTGAACTATACGGTTACAGAGACACGTTTTGACAATTAAGATTGCCGCGACAAATTCTAAAATTAATATTGATTTATTAAAATATTGCTGCCATGATTAGGCGTGAAAAACTAAACTTGGCGATTTGCCCAATCTCCGCAAGAACTATTGCCGAGCAGCTTTGTTTGGGCATCACAACAAACCTATCGCCATCTTTGAGTTTGTTGTTTTCGACTTAATTACTTAATTCAGTCTTTGCTTAGATTACTAAATGTTACGAAGTATATACAATGAACTATTTTTTGATGGGAATACCAATTTCTTCGTTCTTCGGATATTACCCTTGACAATACATAATTAAGTAGTGTAATACCGTGTTTGTCGCATCCCCCTAAAGCCAGATATGGTGAGCTGGCTTGAGTTGTAGGAAATATTTTGAACCGTAAAGACACGAAGAAAGAGGAAAAGCGGATTTTAGTTCGTAGTTGCGCTTTAGCGCTCTAGATTTTATGCGCTGTTAGCGAAGCTTCCCGTGATAGTAGCGCAACTGCAAGCAACTGCTTAGTACTTTAGATTTTATGCGCTGAAGCGCAACTACGAACCACTGGTTAGGGTTTTAGATTTTGTGCGCTGAAGCGCAACTACGAACCACTATTGGGTTGGAGATGGGCAAGGATTAGTTGACAAACGTCGGTGGCGGCAATTTTGGTGTCTGGTAGGTTGGGTTGTTGGGTGATGAGTAAGGGGCCAGCAACGGGTGAGGTGGCGCAGCCGTGTGAACCGCGTACTAAGGTTGCGTCTAGGGGGATTACGTCCATTAGATAGCGGAATCCAAGTTTTTTCTGTAGCAGTTTTAAGCCGATTTTGGCTTTGGGTAGTTTGATTTGTGGGTCTAGAAATAGTTCTACTGGGTCATAGCCTGGTTTGCGATGGATATCTACTGTTCTGGCAAAGTCGGGACTACGATTATCGTCTAGCCAGTAATAATAGGTGAACCAGGCGTCTGGTTGGGCGATCGCTACTAATTCTCCTGATCGCGGGTGGTCGAGATGATAAGCTGGTTTTTCTGCAACATCTAAAACTTGGGCAACTCCTGTAGTCTCTTCGAGTAGCGATCGCACCTTGGGAATATAAAACGGATCGTTTACATAAATATGGGCAATTTGATGATCGGCGACAGCAAAGGCGATACTTGCGCCTGGATCGAGTATTTCGCGTCCTAATTCTTCTCGCACCGTCAGCAAGCCATTTTCTCGCAGGATGCGATTGAGATGTACAGGCTGGGAGACTGCAGTTATCCCATATTCTGACAACACGATTACTTTTGCGCCTCGTGCCTCATAAGTTTGGATTAAATCACCGCAAATTGTATCAATTTCTTGTAAGTCTGTCGCTATCAGGTCTGAGTCAGGACCAAATTTTTGTAAACAGTAATCCAAATGCGGTAGATAAACTAGCGTCAATGTTGGATTATGGCGGTTAGTGACCCACTTCGCCGCATCAGCAATCCATTGTGTGGCTTTAACCGATGTATTTGGTCCCCAAAAATTAAATAGCGGAAACTCACCTAATTCTGTATTCAGTTGCGATCGCAAGTCTCCCGGCTGTGTATATACATCAGGAATCTTTCTCCCATCAGCCGGATACATCGGTCGCGGTGTCACCGCATAATCTACCGACGAATACATATTATACCACCAAAACAAATTAGCACAGGTAAAATTTGGGTCTACCGCCCGCGCCATCTCCCAGATTTTGGGTGCTTGGATTAATTTATTCGACTGTCGCCAAAACTTAACTTCGCACTCATCGCGAAAATACCAACCATTACCCACAATCCCATGCTCATTCGGCAGCTTACCTGTTAAATAAGTAGCTTGCACCGAACAAGTCACCGCTGGAAGCACCGGCGCAATCGGCACCATCTGACCTCGCGCCGCCCACTGAGACAAAAAAGGCGTATGTTTCCCTAAAAGTGCTGGCGTCAAACCAACGACATTTAAAACAACAGTTTCATGCATATATTTTCCCCATCACCCACTCATATTCTCGCTGAATCGAAGCTGGTAAATCCAACTTCATTTCTGGAGGCAAAACTTCCCACGTATAAGTTTCAATTTCTAAGTGATAACTACCATCACCTAGCAAATCCAAAACAGTCACAATATCGTCTTGAGTAGACTGAAACAACTGGTAATCGCGGATAAAAATTGGCACATGAAAATGAATTCGCCATTGACTATCAATACTCTCCTGCAAATCAGGCAAAGCAATCTCCAAGTCTGAATAATGACTAAAACTATCCGTAAAATCGCGAGCAATTACCTGGTGCAAATAAGTTGATTCCGCGAAAGGCTGTAAACGAGAAAGCAAAAGAGAGCGATCGTCCCCAACCAACAAGTCAACCTGCAACGCCGCACTAATTTGAATCTTCCCAATCTGAATCCCTGCAGCTTGAAACAGCTTAAAAACCGTCAAAGGATCTTCATAAGCCACAGCAAAATGGCAAGTATCATAACAAACACGGATATGTTCGCGCAAATACTTCTCCGCATCCTCCAAGGAAATCCCCAAATTCTCGACCAAATAAGCGCCAGCGATGGGTAGTAAATATCTTTGAAAATAATCCACCACTTCCGCCGCATTCTCAATCAATCCATCCGGTTCCGGCTCCAAATCCAGATGTAATAACTTACCCGTATGAGCGCGGATTTGAACCATCTGCATCACGACCTGAGCCAAATGCAAACTAGCACTCTTAAAAACATCTATTGGCGTCGAGCCATTAAACCAAGGCTTATATGACAATGGCAAAGTAGAAATACTACCCTCCATCCCCTCCGGCAACAAAGCAGTTAAAATTTCGGTTAGCTGCAATGTATAATCCAACCGAGAAGAGGTTGACCAATCCGGCGCATAAACATGGTCTTTTACCACTTGGCGATGAAATTCACCATAAGGAAAACCATTCAGAGTAAACACGTATAAATCGTGTTCATTTAGCCATAATTGAAACTTAGCTAAAGCATCACCTTGCAATAACTCCCGCGCCGCGATCGCTGCTAAACGCAAACCAATCCCGAAAGGTTGATGCGGTGCTAATTGGGCTTTGAGAGGAAGAATATACTGCTGTAAATTAGCAAAAACTTGAGACCATTCTTCACCGGGGTGAATGTTGGTGCAGTAGGTTAAGTGAGAGTTATGAATTTTCATAATGTTTTTGAAACGCAAAGGGGGCTGAGGTGGCGCAGAGGGACGCGGAGGAACTCTCTGCGCTCCTCTGCGTTTACTCAGCGTTCTCTGCGTTTAAAAGAGAAATAGCTAGTTTGTAAGTTGAGAGATCTACCTCATGCACCTCGATTGCCTTGCCTATGCCTGGGAGTAGGGTGATTGTGAGTTCTCCTCCTAGGTGTTCCCGGAATTCGCTTAATCCTTGGAATAGGCGTTCTGGTGGTGTTAGTTCGGGTGTGTAAAGGGTGAAGCCTAGGGCTTTGAGGGTGTTGAGGATTTGTTGCCACTCTACCTCGGTGAGGATGCCGCTGAGGTAGGAGTAGGTGCTGTCTAAGGCGATACCGATCGCTACGGCTTCTCCGTGTCGCAGTTGGTAGTTTGTTAGGTGTTCGAGTTTGTGTGCCGCCCAGTGTCCAAAGTCTAAGGGACGGGATGAACCGGCTTCAAAGGGATCGCCGCTGGTGGCAATGTGGTGTAAGTGTAATTTGGCACAGCGGTAGATGACTTCTTGCATGGCGTCTAAGTCGCGGTGGGCTAAGGCGTTGGCTTGGGTGCGGATGAAGTGGAAAAAGTCGGCATCTTTGATTAGGGCGACTTTGACTGCTTCGGCTATTCCTCCTCGCCAGTCGCGATCGCTGAGGCTGGTTAAGAAGTTGGAGTCGTTGAGGACGGCGTATGGTGTGGCGAAACTACCTAGGAAGTTCTTTTTGCCAAAGGCGTTAATGCCGTTTTTGACGCCGACTCCTGAGTCGTTTTGGGCTAGGACTGTTGTCGGGACTCGGATCAGGCGGATTCCACGATGTGCTGTGGCTGCGGCGTATCCGGCTAAGTCCAGCATGGCTCCTCCACCTATTGCCATTAGGTATGAATGGCGACATAAGCCAGCGGCGTCGATCGCTTCGTGCAGTTGTTGTAGCAGACTAGGATCGTTTTTGGCGGCTTCTCCACCGGGAATTACTAGCGGAGGTATGAGAGTGATCAGATGTTGGTAATGTTGGGCGTAGGCGATGAGTTGCGATCGGTAATGAGATGGTAAGCCGGAGTCGATGACGGTTAAGACTTTTTTTGGTGTCGCTTCACTATCACCACTGATTGTTTGGGCGAGTAATGGATTGTCTAGGTCGAATAATCCTGTGGTGAAGTGAACGTCATAGTGAAAGGTGACTGGTACTTTTTGATGAAGTGCTGGTAAGTTAAATTTAGTTCTACGCTTGATGTCAATGACCACAACTTTATCCTTTCGTTATAATTAGTGTCTTTATCTGAGTGCGCCGACTAACTCGGCAACAATTTCTTGGGCAAAGAAGCTGTGCGCTGTTTCAAATTCCTTGATTAATCCCGCCCGATCTTTTTGGGCAATTAAATCTGCTAAACGAGTGTAGGTTTTAGCTAACTCAGCTATAGCCTGATTTCTCTCTTCGCAAGCCAACATAATATCTACACACAACTGCGGGCTTTGGGCAAACAAGCGTTTGACGATATCAATCTCTGTACGATAGCTAGGAGTTGACATCGACATACTTTTATCGAGGTCAATTTGTGCCTCTGCCAAATAAACTCCTAGACCAAAGCGAGAAAATTGCCGAATTGCTTGCACAACTACCATCAGGCGATCGTGTTCTTCCGGAGTGCAAATAATTGTCTCACCACCTTGACTTTTAATCAAGTCAATCAACCACTGAAAAGCTTCATCATTTCTCCCCGGAGTAATCACCACCTTTTGGGCAAAAAATGAAGTAATACTAGGTCCAAACATCGGATGCAATCCCATCACCGGCCCACAATGGTGACTCAACATTGCTTGTACAGGCAAAGTTTTCACACTAGTAATATCGCAAAGTGCTGCTGTAGAAGGCAAATAAGGCGCAGCCTGTGCAATTACACCTTCAGTCCACTCAATCGGAACCCCAACCAAAACCAATTCAGCATGACCTAATAACCTATCAGCCTGCGCCCAATCATCATTCTCTAAAATGCTAACTTCGTGTCCCGCCAAAGACAATTGTTCCTGAAAAAACCGACCCATTCTACCACGTCCGCCAATAATAGTGACATTATGGCTAACATCCGTTAACTTCTGGCGATCTAAAATCATATAAATAACTCGTGTAGTGGTATAGCAGCCCTAAATAATTTGCGTAACCCCTTCTTTCTTCTTCTCTTCTTCCTTCCCGCCCTAACGCCTAACGCCTAACGCCTAACGCCTAACGCCTAACGCCTTCGGCTTCGCTGCGCTGACGGCTTCGCTGCGCTGACGGCTTCGCTGCGCTGACGGCTAACGGCTGTCGCCTAACGCCTAACGGCTTCGCTAACGCCTTCGGCTTCGCTTCGCTGACGCTAACGCTGCGCTGACGCTAACGGCTAGCGCCTTCGCTTCGCTGACGCTAATGCGTCCTTTGTGGTTCGTTCCTAAAACCTCAAATCAGCCAAAGACTTCCCCACCCTAAACTTTGAAGAAACCCCTTGATGTACAGCCGACCTGGCAATTACTTCCGTAAATAAAGCTTCGTACTGACTCAACGCCTTCTCAAAAGAATAACGCTCCACAGCAAACTGCCTTCCTTGCTGACCTAGTAACGCAGCCTTCTCAGGATTCTTATATAAATCCATCACAGCATCAGCGAGAGCCTGCGGTGATTCTGGCTGGACAATTAAACCACCATTACTAGTGCGGACGGCTTTAGCGGCGGTTCCAGTAGCTGGAACTGAAGCGATAATTGGGCGACCACTTGCTAGCAGTAAAGGGATTTTAGAAGGCATGTTGAAGGAAATCACATTGCTTTTTTGCACGATCAATCCAATATCAGCAGCAGCTAGCATTTCGGGTAATTTTTCGCGGGGTTGCAACGGCAACAATAAAACGTTATCGATACCGCGAGATTGACAATGTGCTTCTAATCTGCTAAGCGCTGTAGATTCGCCGGCAATTGCAAAGACAATTTCTGGCACATGGCGCAGTTTACCTGCAGCTTCGACAACTGTCTCTAAACCTTGCGTCAGGGCAATATTTCCTGAGTAAAGGACGACAAATTTATCTTCAAGCTGATGCGCTTGTCGCCAAGCATTGTTTTCTTTAGGCATGGGGCGGATAAAATTTATATTTACCCAATTAGGAATACAGGAGATTTTTTCTGCCGGTACTCCCTTACCTGTGAGGTTATCTACAAATCCATCAGCAATGACACTAATGTGACTAGCTGTCCGGTAGGCGAATTTTTCGATAGTTTCAAAAACGCGGATTAGCAACTTATTCTTGATTAAGCCCACGCGCACTGCAGCTTCTGGGAGGATGTCTTGAACGTTCAGCACTACTGGGCAGTTATAAAACCAACCTAATAACATCGCTGGTAAGCAAACTAGTAGTGGTGGAACTGTTAATAAAATCACATCTGGTCGCGGACCTTTGAGGGCTTGGGGAAAACTTGTCAGCACAAAGCTGAGTTCCAGAAACAGCCGATCTAGTAAATTGGGTTTGGATTTAATCCGCAAATAGCAGCGTTGGATAGTCACACCATCCTTTTCTTCTTTGAGATACCATTTACCTCGGTACTCTGGATAAATTTGGCGCTGCGGGTAATTGGGCATACCCGTGATTGCCCGAACTTCGTGACCTTGTTTGACTAGTCCTTCCGCCAGTTCCGTAATTAGGGGAGCAATTCCTATTGGTTCTGGGTGATAGTTGTAGGAATAAATTAAAATGTGCATTTTTATTAGTTACCGTCGTGGAATTAATCCCTGCCCTGCATTCACGCAGTTGAATATTTGTAGTAATAAACCTCCGTGTACTTTATGTCACAGCAAATATTTGTGCCAGTGTTAGCGAAAAAGGTAACAAGCACAAGGTCAACAGTCCATAAGATAAACCACCGCAAGCTGCAGCTATTGTCGCATCTAGCACAATGAGCGATAAGATCCCGGCTCTGACTGCTTGGCGGATTAATTCGGGAGATGGTTGGCGCACAGCTTTAATTACCGGCACTAACACCCGGATCGTAAATAAAGCTGCCAACGGTAATACCGCTATCAACTGAGCCTGTAATACTCCTAGTCCTAGTAAACTGGCGATAACTATTAATACTAGTATTAATGCGGTGATTCCCGGATGCTTCTGCGTCACTTCCACTTCGTTACGACTCAAGCTAGTAATCGCCGCAATATACAAGATAGGGATTGCTGCTAAAAACCAGTATTCACCTACTACCGCTGGCACAGCACTGACACCGAGTAATAAATTACCGCCACGACACATCCCCATATTAATTGGTCCCAAAACTGGGTGATGTTTGCCAAAAGCATCGTAGACAAGTGCTGCTAAAGCAATGCCTGTTGCCAAAATACCGCTCAACCACGATATTTGTACTGCGGCGGCGATACCCGTAAGTAGCAGTAAACTGCCGAGGATGGTTGCATCCCTACGCGATGCTCTGCCACTGGGAATCGGTCGCTCTGGTCGCTCTTGAGTATCTAACTCAGTGTCAAATACATCGTTGAATATAATCCCACCGCTGTATAATCCTGTAGTGGCAATTAGTAGCCATGCTATTGTGACTGTGGAATACACTGAACCAGACGCAGCAAAACCGGCGATGATGTCCGCCCAAGCTGTAACCACATTTGCTGGTCGGATTAATTGTAAATATGCCCAAACGCGATCGCTTTTGAAACTAGCTGTAATCATCCTTCCCCCCTTCTTCTCGTAAGGTACGTTAAGCTCACGAACAACGCACCCTAGTTTACTCAATCAACACGTAATCTTTACTTGATTCGATCACTGGTTCCTGTCCGCGTAATACAGAATTGCCATTAAACAACTGTCGCTGATCGACGGGTAACGGATCGAGCCAGTCAGATTCTTGCATCTGACCGCTTTGGCTATAAGCTAAAAGCGCATTTTGATAACAAACAGCATGAATTTGCTCTGCGGGAATACCTTGTTGTCGCATTAATTGCGCCGTCTTCGGTACCGCTAGTGGGTCGCTAAATCCCCAGTCAGCGCTGCTATCAACAATGATGCGATCGCTGCCATACTGTTTGACAATCTCTACCATCCGGGCATTACCCATTTTTGTATTTGGGTAAATTGTAAATGCCGCCCAAAAACCCCGATCTAAAACTGATTGAACTGTCTCTTCATTATTATGATCTACAATTACTCGTGCTGGATCTAATCCGTGTTCGAGACA
>JBBQRU010000141.1:0-13074 GCA_038214545.1 Cyanophyceae cyanobacterium
AGTTACACTACGTGTCAAAACCTCCCCCCTCTCCCCCCCTCCCCCCCTCCCCCCCTCTTTAATCTTTGAGGTCGAAGATACAGGACCTGGTATTTGCGTCAGCGAAATTAGCCTGCTTTTTGAAGCCTTTGGACAAACTGAAACCGGACGCAAATCTCAGCAAGGGACGGGATTAGGTCTACCAATCAGCCGGAAGTACGTCAAACTTATGGGAGGAGATATTCATGTCAGCAGCAAACTGGGCGAAGGCAGCCTGTTTACTTTTAATATTCAGTATTCAGTGGCTGAGCCTGTAGAAGTTCAAACAGTGAGCCAACCTCAAATTATCGGTTTAGCACCTGAGACAGGTGAGTGTCGCATTTTAGTCGTGGATGATGCCAGTGAAAGTCGGCTGATGTTAGTCAAATTATTGACATCTATCGGTTTTAGCGTTAGAGAAGCTGAAAATGGTCAAGAAGCGATCGCCTGCTGTGACTGGCAACCACAATTGATTTTGATGGATATGGAAATGCCAGTCATGGACGGTTATACAGCGACTCGTCTGATTAAAGCTGATACAGCCACAAGCCAACAGCCAATCATTATTGCTTTGACTGCCAATGCCTTTGAGGAACAGCGAAAAACAATGCTATTAGCTGGTTGTGATGATTGTATCTGCAAGCCATTCCGTCATGAGTTATTACTGGAAGTCCTCGGTCAACATTTAAATCTTCAGTACATCTATCAACCAATTACACAAGTCAGTACTGAAGAATCAAACAAAATTTTGACATCTACAGATTTAGTTTATATACTTTCTCAAATGCCATCACCGTGGATTGCTGAGGTACATCATGCCGCAGCACAATGCAGTGATCACCTCATTTTAAAATTGTTGGAACAAATTCCACCGGAAAAAGCGTCTCTAGCAAAGACGGTACGCGATCTAGCTAATAACTACCAGTTTGAAAAAATTATGACATTGACTCAACTTGTAACATAATTTCTCTGTTTGTCAAAAGATCGCCACCGTTTTGAGCAGATTTCGATATAATTACCCGAATGAATAAAAAAATGGTTGATAAGAGTGGATAATTATCATTTAAAGAATGTGGAATTGACTCAGCAGCCCTCAGCATGAATTTAGATCGCTCTGAACAACAGGATATTCTGATTATTGATGATTCGCCAGATAACTTGCGAGTTTTAGCGGCGATGTTGACCAATCAAGGGTACAATGTTCGCAAAGCTTTAAACTGGCACATGGCTCTAACTGCCTGCCAAACAGTCTTGCCTGATCTGATTTTACTTGATATTATGATGCCGGATGTCGATGGTTATGAGGTTTGCCAACGGCTCAAAGCCTCAGCGGAAAACTCCCAAATTCCGGTGATTTTTTTAAGTGCTTTAGATGATGTTTTTGATAAGGTCAAAGCCTTTAACGTGGGTGGTGTAGACTATATTACCAAACCGTTTCAGTTTGAAGAAGTCTTAATCCGCGTCAAAAATCAGCTCGCACTACAGGCGGCACAAGTCAAAATTCTCAAGCTCAACAGCGAACTCGAACAACAAGTTAAAGAACGCACTTTACAGTTAGAAAGTGCCAATCAAGACCTCGTCCAAGAAATTACTGAACGCCAACAGCTGCAAACTGAACTGTTGCACCTAGCATTACATGATCCACTCACTAGCTTGCCAAATCGGTCACTGTTTTTAGAACGATTGCAACAATATCTGCATAAATCACTGGCTTTTGCTGTGTTGTTTTTGGACTGCGATCGCTTTAAATTGGTCAATGATTCTCTGGGTCATCTGGTAGGAGATGAATTATTGGTAGCAATCGCCCATCGTCTCAAAGCATCTTTACGAGATAGTGATACTTTAGCCAGATTTGGTGGTGACGAATTTGCAATTCTTTTAGATCGAGTTGCTGATGTTACCCAGGCAACACAAGTAGCGGCAAATATCCTCAATGTTCTGGCTGTACCGTTCCGTCTATCTAGATACGAAGTATTTATTAATGCGAGTATTGGCATTGCCCTCTCCAGCCCTTACTACCAAAAGCCGGAATATCTTCTCCGAGACGCTGACACCGCAATGTATCGCGCTAAAGCATTAGGAAAAGCTCGTTATCACTTGTTTGACCCGGCAATGCATCAAGAGGCAATGCAATTACTGCACTTAGAAAATGATTTGCAAAGGGCGATTGAAAGAAGGGAATTTGTCGTCCACTATCAACCAATTGTCTGTTTAACTACAGGGAAAATCACAGGATTAGAAGCACTTGCCCGCTGGCAGCACCCAACGCGCGGTCTAGTTTTCCCGAATGATTTTATTCCCGTTGCCGAAGAGACAGGATTAATTACAGCAATTAATATTAATGTATTGCACCAAGCTTGCACTTACCTCCAGCAATTGCACCAATATGACAGTACATACAAACACATTACGATGAATGTTAATCTTTCTGTGCGATTGCTGGCTCAACCCAAATTGTTCGCCCGAATTGATGGCATTCTGCAAGAAACTCAACTGCCCAGCACGAGCTTGAAATTCGAAATCACAGAAAGCGCATTGTTAGATGATACTGAATCAGCGATGATTATCTTGCAACAATTCCAAGAAAGACGGATTCAGTTAGTTATTGATGACTTTGGCACGGGTTATTCCTCATTAAGCTACTTGCACAAATTTCCTTTAAGTGATATTAAAATTGATCAGTCTTTCGTGAGACGTATGCATACTCACCAAGAAAACCAGGGTTTGGTACCAGCAATGATCGGGATTGCTCACTCAATGGGAATGAGTGCGATCGCTGAGGGTGTAGAAACCGACTTGCAGTTAGCACAACTCAAAAGTTTGAAATGTGATTTTGCTCAAGGATATCTGTTTTCGGAACCTTTACCTTCACAATCGCTTTTGGACTTGATCCACTCACATCCTCAGTGGTAAGTGGTCGCGCCCATTAAGCTACAAATAATACACGTAAAAATCACTGGCTGCAAATCAAATAATTTCATTTATCGCTCGCAGAAGCGAAAAAACTCGGCTATTTCGGGTATAGTTTTTTGCAGGGAATACTTTTAACCTCAAATGAATAGCTATCTAGAACATACTTTTAAAGCAAACATTTTGGTAGTTGATGATACACCAGATAATCTGCGATTGCTGTCGGCGATGTTAACAGGGCAAGGGTATGACGTTCGTAAAGCCTTAAACGGCAAATTGGCACTTAGCGCTTGCCAAATGCTTTTACCCGATCTGATCTTGCTGGATATTAGTATGCCAGAAATGGATGGCTATGAAGTTTGTCAACAACTGAAAACTAGCGATCGCACTAAAAATGTCCCCGTAATTTTTATTAGTGCTTTAGATCATGTGTTGGATAAGGTGAGAGCTTTTGAAACTGGTGGTGTAGATTACATTACAAAACCTTTTCAAGCCGCCGAGGTAATTTCCCGAATTGAAAATCATCTGAATTTGCAAAGACTGCAAATGAAACTGCAAGAAAACAATATGCAGCTATCACAAGCAATGACAGATTTGCAAAAAGCTCAATTACAACTGATTCAAAATGAGAAGATGGTTGCCTTAGGTCAGTTAGTCGCCGGGATAGCCCATGAAATTAATAACCCCATCAGCTTTATTTATGGCAATCTTAAATATACCAGTCAATATATCCAAGATTTAGTCGAGATTATTCGGGTTTATCAACAAGAATTTCCCGATCCCACAGCTAAAGTTCAGCAAATCATTAAAGATACAGACTTAAGCTTTATCATGAACGATGTGCAAAGTTTAGTAAATGCCATGAATCGCGGAGTTGAGCGCATCCGGGGAGTTGTGTTGTCTCTGCAAAACTTTTCCCGTAGCGACGAAGCGCAATTCAAGCAAGTTGATATCCATGAAGGGATAGATAATACACTAGTGATGCTGAAGCATCGACTGGTAAAAAATAAAACTCGTCCAGCGATTGAAATTAATAAAGATTATCGCAGTTCGGTCGTCACTTGTTATCCAGGTTTACTCAATCAAGTTTTTATGCATGTATTGAATAACGCGATTGATGCATTGGAAGGCGAGGGAGGAGAAGCGCCATCTCACCCCCAAATCTGGATCAGCACAGAAGTGACGGCTCAAGCTACCGTCAAGATTTCTGTAGTCGATAATGGTAGAGGCATGACCGAGCAGGTAATGTCACGGGTATTTGACCCATTTTTTACGACCAAGCCTGTCGGTCAGGGTACAGGATTAGGATTATCTATAAGTTATCAAATTATTGTCCAAAAACACCAAGGACAATTGATGTGCTATTCTTTACCAGGACGAGGGGCAGAGTTTATCATCGAAATTCCGGTGCATCAATCTTACCGCGATACAGACTAAGGATTTATTTTATACTATAATTCAAGTATCTCAGTATTATCATCAGTATTAACCGTATGCAATATCGCTTTTTTGACTATAAGCAATTGTTTATTGGAGAGATTTCCACACCTTATACGCTAATTTTTGTAGTTGTACAGCTTACTATATAAGTGTGATTAAACTGTACAACCCTTTACAATCTCTCAGAGAAGGACACTGGTTTAAGCTGATTTGCGGAGCCAGCTTCCAACATCTACCTGCGGTCAGAAGTTTAACATTAGCCTACACATTGGCAGGCGCTGACTGTATAGATGTGGCAGCCGATCCATCTGTCATCGCGACAGTACGTTCAGCTCTTGCAGTTGCCAAAGATTTTGGTGACCAAGCTCAAGCTCGGGGTTTTGTAATGCATAAATCACCGTTGTTAATGGTCAGCTTGAACGACGGGGAAGATCCACATTTTCGCAAAGCAGAATTTAACTCAGCAGAGTGCCCTAGTGACTGTAAGCGCCCATGCGAAAAGGTTTGTCCCGCCCATGCGATTGTTTTTCACTCCTCAAAAGATGATTTTTCGGGAGTAGAAAGTAATGCTTGTTACGGTTGCGGTCGTTGTTTACCAGTGTGCCCTAGCCAACTCATTTACACCCGTTCCTATGTGTCCGCACCCGGAGCGATCGCGCCATTATTGCTGTCAAGTGGTGTCGATGCGGTAGAAATTCACACGCAAGTAGGAAGATTCACAGAATTTTCCCGACTGTGGAGTGCCATATCTCCGTGGGTTGACAGGCTGAAACTTGTTTCTATCAGTTGCCCAGATGGGGAAGGTTTAGTTGATTATCTGCGGGCAATTTATGATTTAATTTCTCCCCGAATTCCCCTGATTTGGCAAACAGACGGTCGTCCCATGAGTGGCGATATTGGTGATGGCACCACAAGAGCGGCTGTGAAATTTGCCACAAAAGTTTTGTCCGCCCATTTACCCGGACATGTACAGCTAGCAGGCGGTACAAATAGTTACACCGTTCCCAAATTAAAGGCAATGGGACTGCTGAAAAGCATTTCTGGTGTTGCCTACGGTAGCTATGCCCGCGTTTTGCTGTCACCGATTCTTGAACAGTTAGAACAGGAGGTGAGTCAAGAGATTGAAACAGTTCGGAATTTAGAAGACAAGCCCGATTTACTCTGGCAGGCTGTAGAGCTTGCCCATGCTTTGGTTTCCCCTCTTAAATCCAGAAATTTTTAGAGGTGAGATTTGCAAAAATCCGCTCTTTCTAACAATCATCACCTTATCGCTATCGTTAGCAACGTCAATATAGAAAGTATGACGATAACAGACGATCTTAAACAACTGTTACAAATTTTGCCTCCAGAACTTGGACAGGTATTAGAGAATCACCCCCAATTAGATAATTTAGTTGAGGTAGTTATGGATCTGGGTCGTCGCCCAGAAGCCAGATTTCCCCATCAAGCTGAATATCTTTCCGAGACAGCGATCACCCAAGCACAGCTAGACGATTGCATTGAGCGAGTCGGCATCTTTGGCGGGGATAACCGCGCCGGAATTGAGCGCACGCTGCATCGAATTAGCGCTATCCGCAACCGCACAGGTAAAATTATTGGTTTAACCTGTCGTGTCGGGCGAGCAGTGTTTGGCACCATTAGTATGATCCGCGACCTGGTTGAAACTGGCCAATCAATTTTAATGTTGGGTCGCCCAGGGGTAGGCAAAACCACCGCTTTGCGGGAAATTGCTCGTGTTTTAGCCGACGAGCTAAATAAACGAGTTGTGATTATCGACACTTCTAATGAAATTGCTGGCGATGGCGATATTACTCATCCAGCGATTGGACGGGCGCGACGTATGCAAGTTGCTCGTCCCGAACTTCAGCATCAGGTGATGATTGAGGCAGTGGAAAACCACATGCCAGAAGTGATCGTGATTGATGAAATTGGCACGGAATTAGAGGCATTAGCCGCGCGAACCATTGCGGAGCGAGGTGTCCAGCTTGTCGGTACTGCTCACGGTAATCAGATTGAAAACCTGATTAAGAATCCGACTCTTTCGGATTTGGTGGGGGGGATTCAAGCGGTGACATTAGGCGATGACGAAGCCAGACGCCGTCGTACTCAAAAGACTGTTTTGGAGCGCAAATCTCCGCCGACTTTTGAAATTGCCGTAGAAATGCTGGAACGTCATCGTTGGGTAGTTCACGAGAGTGTAGCTGATACAGTTGATACTCTGCTGCGCGGACGTCAACCTAATCCGCAAATGCGAACCGTTGATGACAGCGGTAAGGTGACGATGACTCGTGAGATCCCAATTCCGAAAGAAACACCTAACGAAGGCAGCATGATCGCAAATCTTGCTCCTGTACGGGAGTCAAAACGCGACCGTGGTTCTCGCAGTGAAAGCATTGCTGATACTGTCAGGGAAGTGCCTGCACCACCTAACGGTTGGCGGACATCGGGAAAAATGGTGCCAATGCAGCCCTTTCGTGGCGAAAAGGTGGCGGGAGAAAGTGAGTTTGACCGCTTGCTGAATGAGTCCTTTGATGAGCCGGATCGGTTTGACTATAGTGGTCGAACACCTGGACCAAATGGGGAAGATTTACCTCTGCACATTTATCCTTATGGTGTCAGTCGGAATCAATTGGAACAGGTGATTGAGGTGCTGAATTTACCTGTGATTTTGACTAAAGACATTGATAGTGCAGATGCAATTTTGGCCCTGCGATCGCATGTCAAAAATCACTCCAAATTGCGCCACGTCGCCAAAGTTCGGCAGGTGCCAATTCAGATGATTAAAGCTAGCACCATTCCCCAAATTACCCGTTCTTTGCGGCGGATGTTGAATCTGGAAGACCCAGAGATGACTGATGAGCGCGAACTCAGCCTGTTTTCTCACAATGGTAGTGAGGACGAGATTGACGCGCTAGAGGAAGCTAGATTGGCTGTGGAGCAAATTGTAATTCCGAAAGGACAGCCGGTGGAATTATTACCGCGATCGGCTCAAGTTCGCAAAATGCAACACGAGTTAGTCGAGCACTACCGTCTCAAATCCAACAGCTTTGGTGAAGAGCCAAATCGCCGCCTGCGGATTTACCCCGCATAACCTCACTTAATTTTAGCTATCATCCGCCCTACCACTGGTAGAGGCGGATTTTATGCTATGTTGCGACGAGAGCAGGAAGGTTAGATTTCGAGCGATCGCATAAACTATGAATAGCAACACATCGTCTTTAAGGTGACCACAATTACATGGAAACTACAAGATTGTCTGATGAAGGACAGGTTATCATCCCCAAATCATTAAGAGAGTCTCAAGGCTGGGAAGCTGGGCAAGAGCTAATAATCATTAATATGGGTGATGCTATTTTAATCAAGCCGAAAAAACAGTTTGCTGAAACTACTTTGGATGAAGTTGCTGGATGCTTAAAACATCTGATCAGCCAACCTAAAACTCTTGAGGAGATGGATGATGCAATTCGCTTGGGTGTAGAGGAAACGTGGTATGGTATCAGTTGATACTAACATTGTGGTTCGGCTATTGACTCAGGATGATGAATCACAGTACCAAAAAAGTTTGGCAATTTTCAATACTCAAGATATTTTTATACCAGACACAGTGATTCTAGAAACTGAGTGGGTACTGCGGTTTGCTTACAAACTTAAACCATCAGATGTATGTAACGCTTTTAATAAAGTTTTTGCTTTGCCGAATGTTAATCTTGCCAACAAAGATTTAATTACTCAAGTGCTGGAATGGCACGAGAGCGGATTAGATTTTGGTGATGCTTTTCACTTGGCTCATAGTCAAAATTTCCGAGAACTGTATACATTTGATCGGAAGTTCATTAAAAAAGCCAACAACCTCACAATGTGCGAAGTTAAAAATCCTTGAAAATATATTACACCTGTTACAAATAAGTGCTCTACTTGTGAACCGGACTTACATGTTATAGACATAGCTGAATGGATACTTACGGTAAAAGTTGTCAACTGGGTGCTTCTCGCCGTCGCTTTGAAGATGCTCAAGCTCTACTTGCTCAGAAGAGATGGACAGGAGCCATATATCTTGGTGGTTATACCGTAGAATGCTCCCTGAAATCTCTCATATGTCACGAAGAAGGGAAAAATAATCTGAAAGAAACTAAATTTTTTCAAAAAGGGTCGCAAGCAGCCAGCCTGCATAATTTAACAAACTTACTGGATAGTCTACCTGTAATACAACGAACTATAAAATTAGACCGTACTGGTACCTATAAACAAGCGTGGAATTTGGTTTCGTCAGTCTGGCGCAACGATGAATTGCGATACTCTGATAAAATAGGAGACGAGGAAAGTAGCAAAAAATTCATTGAAGCAGTACGAACATTACACCGATTCCTGCTAGACAAACAAGGTGAGTTATCATGACAGCGACTACTTTAACACCTCAAGTTATTCAGAATTATTTAAGTAATAATTTAAGCTCCAAAGACCAACAAGTGAAGGTGAGTGTCAGACGCACTTCCTTGGGATGGCTAAAAATTCGGATAATCACCAGTTGCTTTGAGGGACAACAATTAGTTGAGCGCGAGCAAAAAATAGACGATTTGCTCACAAATCTTGACCGCGATCTTAATCTTGGTCAATATCCAATTGCTGGTTATGACTTATTAACTCCGCAAGAAGCGACTGTCGCGCCTCCCCAATATACTCAGCTACCTCTCTGGTCAGATATCTTAATGGCTCCAGAACCTGACGAGCCAATGGTTCTAGATGAAGAAATCTCTAAAAAACCTTTAGTTATCACTTTTTATTCTTTTAAAGGAGGTGTCGGTCGCTCTACAGCACTCGGTTTAGTAGCAGGTATTTTAACAACCCGTAATCGCCGAGTAGTCATAGTAGATTTCGATTTAGAGGCTCCAGGAATTTCAGTTCTCTTAAAATCAGATATCGAAAATACTAGTGGGGAACAGTGTGGAGTGTTGGATTATCTACACCAACGCTACCTGACTCCAGAGCAAGACACTCCAGATATTAAAGACTGTATCCGTCAGATTAATTTACGAACTCGCGGCGAGCTTTTTCTAGTTCCGGTGGGAGAGTACGATGAAAATTATATTCATCGACTAGCTGACTTGGATATGAGTTCTTTTTATAAACGTGGAAATAATGCAATTGAGCAATTAATCGAAGACATCAAAAAAGAATTAGATCCAGACGTAATTTTGATTGATGCTCGTCCTGGATTTAATGATATGGGAGCGATCGCACTTTTTGACCTAGCGGATACTGGCATTATTTGTTTCTCGCCAACTGAGCAAAGCTTTGAGGGACTACGTTGGGTTGTGCAAGCAGCTCGTAAACAACAAAAATATCAAGGTAAACTCGATTTACAATTTTTGATAACACCTGTGCCACCAGTTGCCGCAGAGCAGCATCAGATTTGGAGAAATCAAGTCGAAAATTGGATTGAAGATAACTGGGGTGTACCTAATGGAACTACTGTAGGACAACTTTACAACGAAGTTTTATACAATCCGAGTATCGCAACTTTATCTAGTTTAATTAATGATGTGCCCCAGAGTTTAATAGATACTTATGTACCCCTTGCCGATCTAATTGAAGCAAGTTTGCCAGATATTAAATCTGGCATAGCAAATCAAGATATTAATATCCGCAGAGAAATTCTCAATGAATTATCTTTGCAGGCGGCAACAGCACAAGAATTAGAGCCAGCTAATATTCCAGATATATTTCAACGTACCGAGGATTTTCCAAGATTTTTAACTAACAGAATTTGGTTAATTCGTGGCGCAAAGGGAACTGGAAAGAGCCTTTTGTTTAGACTGTTTGTGGAACAACCAGAAGCAGCGAAGGAATTAGCGTTGACGGATGCAGATTTAAGTAATGTTCATTTTATCGCAGGTCATGGTCAGCCCAGAGTTTCGGAAACGATTCTCGAAAGTGGCGCTTTAGCTAGTTATGAACAGCAAGTTGGAGAAAATAACTGGAAGTCTTTTTGGCTTAATTATAGTCTTTTACATCTTTGTAATTCTCACCCTGAATTAATTTCTCTCCCTAACCTAGATGATAAATTAGCTACATTGAGTAGGCAAGAAAATCCTTCTCAATCAGATATTGTTTCATGGTTAGTAGAGCGATCGCAAACGGCACAAATGCAACCGAGAGCATTCGATGAGTTGCGTGCGATCGACAGATGGTTACAGCAGAACGATCAAGTTGTGTGGCTACTTTACGATGAGCTAGATGCTGGTTTTGGTTCTACGCCAAAAGATTATGAGCGACGCCTACGTTCTCTGGAAGCATTACTGGCTTGGTGGTTAGAAAGCGGGACAAGTCTCAAGCAGATTGTCCCCAAAATATTTTTACGTGAAGATATTTTGAACCAGCTTAACTTTACAAATACAGGACATTACAGTGGTCGTTCACTCCTGTTACGTTGGGAAGAGACTGACCTTTGGCGACTTGTGCTTCGCCAAGCCTTGAAAAGTTCTGAATTTCTCCGCAAGTCTTTAGAGCAAAAATCAGGAGTTACTGTCAAGCGACTCAATCAAATAGGGCTGGAACAATTGCGCCAAAGCCTTTATCCTTTATGGGGAGAGCGTATGGGGCAGACAAAAAAAGCATACACTTATAACTGGGTTCGCAATCGGATTGCTGATGGTCAAAACAATTGTTTTCCGCGTAGTTTGATATTGCTATTAGAAGGGGCGGTTAAACTGGAGAGAAGCTTTTCTAAAGAATATAGTTCGGAAATAACTTTGCGTCCAAAAGCGTTGATCGATGCTTTTCCTTATGTTTCCCAGCAACGTGTAGCTGAAGTGCGTAATGAATACCCTGAACTAGAAACATTTTTACAGAGACTTCAAGGTGAACGCTCTCCCATTGACGAGAATCGTCTAGCTGAAATATGGAAGATAGAGAATAGCGAATTAGCAACTCGCATTCAGGATTTTGTAGAAGCTGGTATTTTCACAGAGCGCTCTCGTCCTAAAGACCCTCCTCCTCGTGTCTATGGGATTGTTGAGTTATACCTGTATGGATTAGGAATGGTTCGTAAAGGACAGCGATAATAAGGTTGCCAGTAGAGCTACGGAGAGCGGATTTTATCCCGCAAGAATTGATAAACTATGTAAATATGAAATTTAGAGGTCAAAGACTCATGCACCTCGACTCCTCAATTATTAGCGCATCCCTGGAAATTATGAGTGGCACCCCGGTTTTTGGTGGCACTAGAGTTCCCGTGCAGACACTTTTTGATTATCTCAAGGCAGGAGAATCGATCGACGATTTTTTAAATGGATTTCCTACTGTAACCAAAGAGCAGGTCATTGCTTTTCTGGAAGGTGCCGCAAAACAGCTTGCTGGGATAACGGCATAGCATGAAGCTTATTTTTGGTGAATTTATTGCTCGCAAGCTGGCGAGGGATATCGCTGTTTTGATTTTAGGGAATTGCGAAGCTATCTGTAGAAATAGCTTTTACAAGTTATTTTCTAAATATTGTTGTATCGACTTTTCTATTAAGCTATCATCTATATTTTCGTAATCTGATTTTGAATAAATATTACTCAGAATAATAAAATCGGCTGTTTTAACATAGTAAATAACTCTATATCCACCACTAGTACCCTTCCGAGTATCACTATTTTTTACCCTTACTTTATAAACATAATAATCGAATCCTTTTAAGCGATCGCCTATTATTTCACCATCACTCAATTTATTAATTAAAGGTAATATATCTTTCCTAACAGAGCGATAGGACTTGGCTAAATCTTTAATATCTTTTAAGAACGATTCGCGCTCGTACTACTTTTACAGGCTTATCATCAGTCAGCATCTACTTCATCCCATAATGCTGATAGTGGAACTGTTTTACCTGTGATAGCTTCATGTAACCCCTGAATGATTTTATCTGTTAATTCCTTTTGAGTCTTCAGCTTTGCAGGTTTACTATCTTGATTAGTTGCTCTGAAAATGATAGTAACATTTTGAGGCTCAGTTATTTCTATGTCCTCATCAAAAGTAACAAAACCATCTTTATTTATAGTCCCAGTAACTTCTCGATCAATCATATTTTTTATCTCACAATTAAAATAAATATATCTAAGATGGCAAATCTGCGGAAAGCTCTTTTAAATTTGCTACTGACAACTAATTTATACATCAGTTGTATTTGGGCTATTAAGATACTCCTGTAATTCTTGAATTGCTTCAGTAGCAGTCTGGACTTTGAGTTTACCGGCTTGGAATTCAGCAATGGAAACTGCTGCATCTCTTGCAATTTCATCTCGCCGATTTTCAACAATTCGATTTTTGAGAATATCAATCAGCATTTCTTGCTGCTCTAAAGGAAGTTCCATCGCCGCATCTAAAACTTGATCTAGGTTACTCAATTGCTTCATCCTCTCCAAGCGTATTGATAAAATAACTTATAATACACATTATAACTCGACACAACGAGCAACTGATCTCCTAAATTAAATCCTCACTTTTCTAAGTTTTAAATCGATGATACCTCAAACAAGGGAAATGCAAACATTGCATCTTGAAAAAATGGTTCCCGCTGCAACAGAAAGTCCAAGACAATATTGGTATCAATTAAAGCTTTCACGGTCGATATTTCTCCACTCGCCGCGCTTCTAGCATGGCAGCCACTTCTTCATCTGTCGGTGCAGGGCGATCGGTTTTTAATAAACCTCGCATTCGATGAATTG
>JBBQRU010000142.1:0-12912 GCA_038214545.1 Cyanophyceae cyanobacterium
TACAAAGCCTTCTATCACTGAGTTAGAGGTTGCATATGCAACTGATGCAGCTCGCAATGGTTGGGGCGATCGCTGTTATGATTACATTAGTCGTTTTGAGGAAGCATTCAAATCTCATCTTGGAGTAAAGTATGCGATCGCCAGACTATTATGTACAATCTAAATTAATTAAAACTACAATAAAATCCTATGACTAATCTAATTCCTGTCTTTAAACCGTTAATTGAGAAAGATGAGATCGATGCCGCCGTAGCATCCCTTGAACTAGGATGGCTGGGAATGGGAAGTTATGTCAAACAATTTGAAGAAGCCGTATCCAAGGTCTGCGAATTTAAACCAGAAGATGACCGTCATATTGTTGCAGTGAGTACCGGACATGCGGCATTACATCTTTCTCTCTTATTGATAGGAGTGGGTCCAGGGGATGAAGTCATTACGCCCTCTTTCAATAATGCAGCAGATTTCCAAGCGATTCGAGCTTGTGGAGCTTATCCAGTTTTTGTAGATATTCTGGAGGATACTTTATGTATTGATCCCTCAAAAATTGAATCGTTAATTACTGCGAAGACCAAGTGCATCGTTGCTATGGACTATGATATTTTCACCTGCGACCATGATAGTCTTAGAGAAATTTCCCTTCGGCATGGCATTCCAGTGCTTCATGATGCAGCTCACTCTTTTGGTTCTTTTTATAAAAGTGAAGCAATCGGAAAGCAGCACGATTACACCATGTTTAGTTTCGATCCTGTTAAAACTATCACTTGCATTGACGGAGGGGCAATCGTTGTCAAGGGCGCAGAAAAAGTCAAACGGCTACAGGCCAAACGGTTAATTGGCATGACACAGCCAGCTTCTCAGATGTACACTAATTCAAGGGCGTGGGCTTATGATATCGAGGAGCTTGGTTTCAGATATCACATGGCAAATCTTCACGCATCAATCGGTCTATGCCAAATCAAAAAAATTGACGAAATTAAAACATCAAGACAGAGAGCTTGTCGTATTTATCACGAAGGACTCTGCAATCTCAAGTGGCTAATTGCCCCTTGTGGGGATTTCTCGTCCGTTAATCCTTTCCTCTATTATATTCGAGTTCTAAGCGGGAAACGATCTGAGTTACGTGAGCATATGAGATCTCAAGGAGTAGATACAGGTATTCACTGGCAAGCAGGTCATAGTTTTACATTTTTCAAAAACTCCCGCAGAGGAACTTTAGACGTAACAGAAAAAATCACTGAGCAAATACTCTCCTTGCCTTTGCATAGTAAAATGTCAGATGAAGATATTGGTAGAGTAATCTACTCTATTCAATCATTCCAAGGCTAATATTTAAGTAAATGAACTATCAAGATTTATTTCAATCGCTCAAAGGGGTAGGAGAATTAAATTTAAATTCTCTATCAATTGGTGTTCCTGATTTTGACTATATTCTTAAGCCAATTAATTGCAACAATTCTTATGTTCAAGATGATATAGTTCGTATGCTAACTGAATCAAGAAACACTAATTTCGACTCGTTCTTAACATTCTTTGACTCAACAACCGAAAGAACTCGAAAATGGCTTGTAACTAATGTTGCTCAAGATCCTTCACGTATATTATTTTCAGTGCAAAATTTGCATAGTGGTAGCCTTTATGGTTACATGGGTCTGGCATTTGGGACTGATGATTGCCAGCGTATTGAGGGTGATGCAATTGTCCGCTATAGTCCTTTGCACAAGCCGGGCTTGATGAAGAAAGCATTCACAAGGTTAGTTAGCTGGGTTCATGATGAGATTGGAATTCAACAAGTATGGATTAGAGTTCTTTCTGACAACCAAGCTATTAAATTCTATCAAAAGTGTGGCTTTACTTGTGTTCATGAAAACATCCTTTTTGAAGTTAGAAATGAACTTGATCAAATCATTGAACTGAGAGAGGAGAGCGATTTAGAAAACTATCCTTGTTCCTCAAGGACACTGACTTATATGAAATACAACAAATAGTGCGCCAAAAAAACAGATTTAATTCGCTTTGCTATACTGAGGAATTCAAATGAGTAACCAAACACACAATGACATGATCCAAGAATTTGAAAAACAAAAAATTGAAAGGATTAGTAATTACCCGAACGATGTGGAGTGGCAGAAATTTTCGAGTCAATGGCTTGTTAAGGCATTTCAACAGAAGTATATGTATAATTTCGATGCGCTTGGACGACCGATTATACAAACGCCATTTGAAATGGTGGCCATGCAGGAAATTATCTGGTCAGTTCAACCTGATTTGATAATTGAAACTGGTATTGCCCATGGTGGCTCATTGATTTTTTCGGCTTCGATGTTAGAGCTAAATGCTATATGTGGAGGCTCTCAAGATGCAGAAGTATTGGGAATAGATATTGATATTCGCGAACATAATCGTGAAGCGATTGAAGCCCATCCCATGTTTAAAAGGATATCCATGATTCAGGGATCTAGCATCGCCCCAGAGATTATTGAGCAGGTCAAAGCCAAAGCAGAAGGCAAGCAAAAAATCTTGGTTTGTTTAGATAGTAACCACACACACGAACACGTACTTGCTGAGCTAGAAGCCTATGCACCACTGACGACCGTTGATAGCTATTGCGTAGTATTTGACACTGTGATCGAAGACTTACCTGAGGATATGTTTATCGATCGCCCTTGGGGAGTCGGCAACAACCCCAAAACCGCCGTTTGGGAATACCTGAAAGACCATCCTGAATTTGAAATTGATAAGAGTATTCAACATAAATTGTTAATCACAGTTGCGCCTGATGGCTACCTCAAACGAGTCCAATAAGCTAGGATGTGAAGACAATTGGCAGGATAAATTTATGGCTACAACTGTTGATGAGGTTTGGCAACTATTAGGTGAACTAATCCAAGCGCAGAAGGAAACAGAACGATTGCTTCAAGAACAAAGTCAAAAGACCGACCGACAAATTCAGAGTGTGAATGAGCAGATCGGCAAACTTGGTAATCGATTAGGAGAATTTGCCGAATGGCAAGTACGTCCTGCCGCAGTACGCCTGTTTCGAGAGCGAGGTATTGCCGTAAGGGAATTATCAGCCAATATCTCTGTTCAAGATGGCAATGAAGGGATTGAGATCGATCTGTTAGTTGTCAATGGCTCAGAGGCGATCGCGATCGAAGTAAAAAGCAAATTAAGCCAAGCCGATGTCGATGAACATATTGAACGACTAAGCAAAATTAAGCGCTTTATGCCCCGTTATGAAAATATAAAATTTTTTGGTGCAGTTGCCGCAATGGTGATTCCTATAGATGTGGCGCGTTATGCCTATCGGCAAGGAATTTTTGTGATTGGTCAATCTGGCGATAACATGGTGCTTCTTAATGACCTCAAATTTCAGCCAAGGGGCTGGTAGGTCAGAAAATTGGTTTGTAAATAATCCTATTAATGTTTTAAACTAATGTGCAAACTGCGATCGCCCTTGGGGAGTAGGCAATAACCCCAAAACCGCTGTGTGGGAATACTTGAAAAACCATCCTGAATTTGCGATCGATAAAAGTATCCAGCACAAACTGCTGATCACCGTTGCGCCCGATGGCTATTTGAAACGAGTAAAATAAATAGAAACTTGAGCTAAAGTTTAGTTCACGCTTTTTAAAGGAGATTAGAAATGGCGAACGACTCTATTGTTCGTGTGCAGATTGACCAAAAGATCAAAGATGAGGCAACAGCCGTACTAGCTGCGATGGGGCTAACCCCCTCTGATGCTTTTCGTATGTTAATGATTCGGGTAGCGCAAGAGCATACACTGCCGTTTGATTTTCTGCTACCAAATGAGGAGACAATTACTGCAATTAAGGCAGCTAGGACTGGACAAGTTCAATCTTTCTCCAGCTTAAAAGAACTAATGAGCGATCTCCATGCGGACGATTAGTCGAACCAATCAATTTAAGCGAGATTACAAAAGAGAATCTCGTGGTCAACACCGAGAAATTTTAGACGAGCTTTTGGTAAGTGTAATCACTCATCTGATATCAGATAAAACTCTCCCGCCGCACTATAAAGATCACGCCTTAATTGGTAACTGGTCAGACTACAGGGACTGTCACCTCAAGCCAGATTTAGTGCTGATTTACCAAATCACAGATGATGCCTTGACTCTGGCTAGGCTAGGATCTCACAGTGAGCTTGCTCTTTGACTTTCTTAATTCTGGTTAATTAGTGTAGGATGTTTAATACTGCGATCAAAGATTTGTCTGCTGATATGTTTAGCGATCGCCCTTGGGGTGTCGGCAACAACCCCAAAACCGCAGTGTGGGAATACTTAAAAACCCATCCTGAATTTGCGATCGATAAAAGTATGCAGCACAAGCTTTTGATAACTGTTGCACCAGATGGTTATTTGAAGCGAGTAAGATAAAGCTCAAACATTTAATTCTAAAATTGGAACATAGAAAAGGTACTGGTCTTTTAAGTAGGGATATAGAGTTATAAGCTAGATTTATAATAATTTTAGTCTTTACTGGCGATAGAACTACAAAGTTATATAAATCAATAGTTTACGACTCTTACAACGATTTAACTGTCCAATGCTCTAATTAGTAGTATAGTGTCTAAGCGATAAATCCTTAAGTTTAATTGCTGATTAAACATAGCAATAGATTGAAGTTAATTTAATATTTTATCTGCAAATCAAATATCCACCAAATGATTGAAGAACATTAACTAAAATGCAAGATAATATTCCTTTAGTAAGTATTGGTATGCCAGTTTATAATGGAGATAAATCAATTCGACATGCTTTAGATTCATTGATTACTCAGAATTTTACTGATTTTGAATTAATAATCTCTGATAATGCTTCAACTGATGAGACGCAAAATATTTGTCTTCAATACCAACACAAAGATATAAGGGTAAAGTATTCTAGAAACGAACATAATTTAGGAGCAATGCCAAACTTCGCAAAAGTTTTGGACTTGTCTAGGGGGCAGTATTTTATGTGGGCTGCCTGTGATGATTTATGGGAGAGTAATTTTATCTCTACCCTTCTCAATCATTTGATAGCTGATCAAAGTATAGTTTTGGCAATGGCAGAAGCTCAATACAAGTTGTCAAGTGGAATATCTCTTCCTTTTTTTGCGGAAGGACAAGGCTTTTATAGAAAAGCAGAAAATGAATCTCAATTGTCAAGATTGCTAAAAGTTACTAAATATAACTATGGCAATTTAATATACGGTTTATATAGAAAGGAAGTATTATTTAAAGAACTAGACGATTCTATAGTGTCAAACATGAATTTCATAAATGAAAACCCTGTATTCATTCATGTGTCTTCTAAAGGATCTATTATAGTTGACCCAAAGATACTATTTTATAAAACAGTACCTTTGGGTACTTATATATATGCTGCTAGAGAATATAAATTTTCTCCATCTTTAAGTGAAATCTCTTTCTCTCAATCTGTTTCTCAAAACAAGACTAATACGCCAAGTAACTACATTAAAGATTCTCTTAAGATTAACTTTGTGAAGTATATCTTAAGGCAGATTAAGCTATTTGTTTTAGAATCAATCAACATCGTAAGCTATCATTGCAATGCGTGGTCAGATATTAAAGCAAGTATTCTGAATATTAATGCAAATCCTTTAACAAAAATTATTGTGTTAATATTTTTTGTTAAATCACTAATTAGTCATTGTTTCAAGATGATAATTGTCTGGAAAATAGAGGATTTAATTAACAAAAGATAATTAATGTCTCTTTTAAAAATTATGCGAAAATATAGTCAACTAGTTAGTATAGGAATGCCAGTTTATAATGGCGAAAAATTTATTAGGCAATCACTAAATTCTCTAATAGAACAAGATTATATTAGCTTTGAATTGATAATTTCTGACAATGCTTCGACCGATAATACAAAATCAATTTGTTTGGAATATGCTAATAGAGATTCCAGAATTAAATATGTTTGTAATGCAACTAACGAAGGAGCGGTGAAAAACTTCAGTAAGGTTTTAGATATTGCTAGCGGCGAATATTTTATGTGGGCTGCCTATGATGACTTATGGGAACCAGAATATATATCAACCTTGTTAGATATACTTTGTAAAGAAGATAAGGCAGTAATTGCTTTTTCCATGTTCAATTCGATTGATATTAACAATAATGAAATCACCAGTTATCCACATATTTTGAATATTCCCGATGATGATCTGTTTCAACGTTTATCTAATTACTTAAATCAGTTTGAATCACTTGGCAAGGCTAATCCTGTTTATGGGCTAATGCGTAAAAAATTTACGAAACAAGCTTTTGCCAGTACCTCTCACTTTCTTATAAATGATGTATGGGGATCAGACATGCTGTTTGTTTTTAAATTGTTGTCATTGGGAAAATTTATAGTTGAACCTAAAACCCTCTTTCATAAAAGAATATTGCCTGAGTCTCCATCGGTTAACACTAAAGAAGACTGGGATAGCTATTTTAAGGGCTATGATTACTTGATTACTCGTATAGTAGATTTATCTCACATTCAGAAGCAAAAGTTATTGAGACAAGTTTGGGACAGAAAAATGTCTAGAAGAATAAAGTTGCCTAAAAGGATTCTTCAACAAACTAAGAATATAATTACCCAATCAATCAAAAATCGTATCAAATCTTTTCTTTGAAGGTACTGGCACTGGTCAGCTAAATTGGGATATACAGCTATAACCTAGGCTCAAAAAATTTTAGCCATTACTAACAATTTAAATTGAAAGCTATATCAATCAATGGTTTACGCCTTTATCGCGAATTAGCTAACCAAAGCCGAAGATAAGAGAAATTGGTTTTAAAAATATTACTGAATGCTTTAGAGAGATTCTCTGACAAACACTTGTCAGGTTTACTAAGCTTCGGATTTTATATAATAGCTATCAAAAAATCGGACTAATTATGATTTTAGTAAAACTTCAGGGTGGATTAGGTAATCAAATGTTTCAATATGCCACTGCTAGGAGACTAGCAGAAAAGCATTCGACTATTCTAAAACTCGATCTCACTGAATTTGAGTCATATAAATTACGCAAATATGATCTGCATTGCTTTCATATTTGGGAATATCTAGCAACTGAATCTGAAATTGACGATATAGTTTATTCTCACAATATTTTAAATAAATTCAAGCAGAAAGTTAGCTTAAAACTAGGTTTTAAAAAGTATAAAAATAGTAATTGGATAATTGAAAAGCAATTTCAATTTGATCCAAAGATTCTAGAAGCTCCCAATAATGTCCTTCTTTATGGCTATTGGCAATCAGAAAAATATTTTGCTGATATCTCAGATATTTTACGCCGCGAGTTTGTCGTCAAATATCAGCAAGATCCTTTAAGCCAAAAACTTGCTGAATTTATCCAAAGTACAGAATCAGTATCTCTCCATGTTCGCCGCACTGACTATGTACAAAATGCTGTAACTAACGAAATGCATGGTACTTGTGATCAAGCTTACTATGATCGCTGTGTTCGCTATATAGGCGATCGCGTCTCTAATCCTCACTTCTTTATCTTCTCCGATGAACCGCAATGGGCAAAAGATAATTTAAAATTAGGCTTCCCCACAACCATCGTTGATTGCAATGATTCATCACGTAATTACGAAGATTTAAGACTCATGAGTATGTGCAAGCATAATATAATTGCTAATAGCTCTTTCAGTTGGTGGGGCGCTTGGCTAAACCCTGCTCTCAATAAAATTGTATTAGCTCCCCAAAAATGGTTTAAGGATGAAACTATAAATACAAAAGACTTAATCCCTGAGCAATGGATAAAAATTTAACCTAAAAAGTTTGATAGTAAAAACAAGCTTTTATTAGAATTAAATTTTTGATGTTTAGCTATTATTAAATTCTCAACAAATAAGAATGAAGGAGAAAATTAGATGCGTTTTTTAGTTACAGGAGGAGCAGGATTTATTGGTTCTCATCTGACAGAACAGCTTTTATTAGAAGGATATCAGGTTGTAGTTGTTGATAATCTCAGTACAGGAAAAATAAGCAATTTACCTAAACATCCTAATCTTAAATTTATTCAAAAAGATATTCTTCATTGTCATCCTGAAGATTTCCCTGAACCTCTAGATGGTATAGCCCACCTTGCCGCTACCGCCTCGGTCCCTACTTCTTGGCTTAATCCACTAGAAGCACATGAGAATAATCTATCGGCAACTGTTTGGATCATCGAACTTTGTCAAAAATTAAATATTTCGCGGTTAGTCTATACCAGTTCAGCCGCAGTCTATGGAGAACAGACGCAGTTACCTATATCCGAAAATCATCGAACTCAACCGATCGCTCCTTATGGCTGGCAAAAACTGTTTGGTGAGCAATATGCTTGTTTATTTGCCCCAAGAATAGGATTCTCTTTTGTTGGGTTGCGTCTTTTTAATGTTTTTGGTTCTCGACAGTTACCTGACTCTGGCTATTCAGGAGTTATTTCTATTTTTGTAAACTCTATGAAAAATGGAAAGCCCATCACTATTTATGGAAATGGTCAACAAACCCGTGATTTTATTTATGTTGCTGATGTTGCGAATGCCTTAAAAAAATCTCTAATTAATCCTTTGCCAGATGCTTCTTACAATATTTGTAATATCGGAACAGGACAAACCACTTCCTTACTTCAATTAGTCGAACTTCTCAAGCCCTACTTCCCTAAATGGAATCTTCCTCTTCAATTTGAATTATTGCATTCTGGAGATATTCGTGATTCTCAAGCTGATATTAGTCAAGCACATAGAATATTAAATTTTGTCCCGCAATGGTCTATAAAAGAAGGTCTTAAACAACTAATCCTATAATTTATGAAGATAGAGACAGGTAAAAATCATGTCAAAAGTTACTGTGCTAATGCCCGTCTATAATGCGGAGCTATATATCAGAGAGGCTATCGATAGTATTATAAATCAGACTTTTGATGATTTTGAGTTTCTAATTTTTAATGATGGCTCAACCGATAGTAGTGCCAACATCATTCGTTCCTATACCGACAAAAGAATAAAATTTTGTGATAGCCGCCAAAATCAAGGTCATGTTTATCATCTCAATCATGGTATTGAAATAGCTACTGGTGAATATATTGCTCGAATGGATGCAGATGATATTTCATTGCCTACGAGGCTTAAGGAGCAAGTTGATTTTATGGATCGTAATCCTAAGGTAGGAGCTTGTGGAACTTGGTTTAAATTTATTGATAGTTCATATATAGTCAAGCATCCAACAGATGATAGTCAAATACGATTAGCTTTGCTTAATAATTGTGCGATCGGTCATCCTACAGTTATGTTAAGGACAGGTTTGTTACGAAGGTTTAATTTGCGTTATGATTCATCGCTTGTACCAGCAGAAGACTATCTAATGTGGGTTAAGCTAACTCAACACTGTAAACTAGCTAACATACCAAAAGTTTTACTGGAATATAGAATTCATTCATATCAAATAAGTAGTGCGCGTAAATCTGATCAAGAAAAAAAAGCTGAGCTAGTCAGAAATTGTCAAATTGAAATATTGTTGAATCGTTCTCTTACAGAAACTGAGATTTATTATCATTCGATTTTATTTCATTCATCACCAAATATTGATATACAATTGATTAATAATCTTCAATCTTGGATAAATACTATGATTTATTACAATAAAAAGTCGCGGTTATATCCAGAATTAAAATTGTTATACTTACTTGAAAAACGACTGGGTAGTGTAATCAAGCAATTCATTAAATCTAAAATATATAATATTAATATTTAAAATAAATTCTGAGAAACAAGAGATGTTTAGTTTGAATTCAAAAAATTATTAGATTGATAACATGTAAGTAGCTATAAATCTAAATCAGTCTGAATTTATACTACTCATGAAATTAAAAGGCTATTGTTGATTTAAATTATTCATGATCAGATACTTCTATGATTAAAAATTCCTCCTTTTTTCAAAAATCACTTAATAAGTTTATTCAAAAACTCAATAAGTCTATTCGTATGATAATTAGAGGCCATTTCAAGTTATTTTTGGTAAAGCTATTTAAGAATCTAACTGGAATCAAACCCAAAGAAAAAAAAATCTATCTAAATACATTATCTACTGATAGTTTAATTATATTAACCACTAAGCACACTTATTATGTTGCAAACTTAATTTATAAGCAATTAGCCGATTTGGGCTACTACGCAGTTATATCTGAAGTCTTTTCTGAATCTCAAGACTTAGGACAGTTACATTTTGTGATTTGTCCTCAAATGTTTGCAAAGTTACCTAAAAACTTTATAGCATTTCAAATGGAGCAATCAGTAAACTCTCAATCGTTTACTCATAAATATTTTAATACTCTTAAAAGATCGCACATAATTTTTGATTATTCTGTTAGTAATATTGAGTACTTAATTGCAAACAATATTTTATATAGTCAAATATTTTACTTGCCGATAGGTTCTTTTGCAAACTATAGAACGCATTTAGAATCTAAAATTGGTCATCAAATCAATGTTAATAATGCTCCTATTGAAGTTCTATTTTATGGTGATCCCAATTGTAAAAGACGGCAAATTTACTTAGAAAAATTAAAGTCTAATTTTAATGTCTATATTGCTTCGGAAGTGTTTGGAGAAGAAATGGTATCTTTGATATGTCGCGCTAAAGTGGTGGTCAACATACATTATTATGAAAATGATTTATTGGAAACAACCCATATTTATGAGATTTTATCATTAGGAACTCCTATTGTCAGTGAATTTAGTGTAGATATAAATAGTCATCCTGACTTAGATGGAATTGTCTCATTTACACCAGTAAATGATGTTGAGGCAATGATAAGCGCAGTATCTTTATTACTCAATGAAGATACACAGACGCAGAGGCGAGAATCTATTTCTAATTTCGTGGAGCAAGATAAAAAGTTCTCACACTATTTTAAGCGATTTTTATTGTCTAACGATTTATTTGATTATGATTTAGTAGCTTATGAAAAGGAAGTAGACTTTATTAGTCTATTTAATACATTAGAAATGCCAAGATTATGTCTAAGTTTGACAGAAACTACTGTTCGTAAATCTGCATTTTTAAAAAAGCCAAAATATGGTTTTGAAATAGTAGAAGGTATTCGTTATTATCAAGGTTGGCTAGGATGTGGAATGAGCTACAAATATATTTTAAATAAGGTTCAAAGATCTGGATTTGAATATGCTTGTATTTGTGAAGATGATGTCATTTTTCCAGATAATTTTGGACAAAAGATTAATAATATAATCTCTTATTTAAAACAGACAAAATATAAATGGCATATATTTTCTGGTTTAATAGCATCTCTACATCCAGATATAAATATTTTAGCTATAGAAGAATATGAGGGAGTTGAATATATATATATTGATAGAATGACCAGTACGGTCATGAATATTTACTCTTTAGAAATCATGAAAATAATTAGTTTATGGGATCATACATACAAGAATAAAGAGATTAATACTATTGATAGATATCTAGAATCACAAGTAAATCTAATTGTAGTAACTATAATTCCATATTTGGTAGGACATGCAGAAGATATGAAATCTACGATATGGGAATTCTCTAATAATGAGTATGTAGATATGATTGAGCTTAGTCAAAAAAAATTAGAAAAAAAGGTGAGTGAGTATAAATCCAGAAAAATGAATGAGTCACAAAATATTAAATAGTAAATCACGAATATTCCTCAGTTCTCAGTTCATTCAGGTAAATTTGATTTACTCGCTCGGAATTAAGGAGAGCCTGATATGGGCGTAACTTAGCTTGTTCATTAGAGCGCGATAGATAGATGAAAATTTAAATTGGTAAATTATCAGGATCGATACCTTGCGATCGCCCCAAATAAAACCCAAATAAAAAATCCTATTCAGGACTATCCTTAGCAAACTGATCGATCGCCTCAACTAAACCTTCTGAATACGGCTCAATCACAGTCGCACAAACATAAAAATCGGCGATCGCTTGAGAAAGCTCATCAGAATCAGCATCTGGACTTTTAATTTAGCATCTTCCACCTTGACTAAAATCCCTAAATCAAGAGTCATGAATTAGCTGTCCGCAATGCCTTGCTCCGCCAACCAAACCTGTAAATCATCCAAACTCACAAAATCCAATATCGCCTCACTCAAATCTTCAAGCACAACCAAAGGCAATCCAGAAATTCTAGAACGCATCGCCACCGACACCATCCCAAAACGCTTAGTTAACTGTCGCAAAATAAGACTAGCCGCTTCTTGCTCTCGCCCCTTAACCAGCCCTTCCTCACGTCCTTCAGCCTTAATCTCCCGATAAACTCTTGTTTCCTGCAATGTAATACCCAGCATAACTTCTACCTCCTTTTGACTTAAATTTTCAAACTTGTATACCATAATCGTCGTCACCAACTCTATTATGGCGCGACTTGATGATGACTCGACGCTAGTTCGTTGCAACAGATATCTAGCTTCATCTGGAGCTTGGCTTTCTTCCAGCGTCGTCAATACCATCAGCGCCACCCATATCGGTAAATCACGAATATTTCCCAGTTCATTTAGGTAAATTCGATTTACTCGCTCAGAATTAAGCAGATCCTGATATGGGCGTAACTTAGCTTGTTCAGTAGAGCGCGATGGATAAATGATTACCGATCTCCAGTCGCTAAAGCGATCGCGATTACGATAAAAATAAAGAAATGATTCCGCAAATACCCTTTCATAAAGCTGTTCATCCTTTTGAAACTGCACCTCACAAAAGTAGACGACACCATCAGGTTCGCTAGGCAAAAATACCCCATCAATCTCAAACTTCGGCTCCTTGACCGCAACCGAATCAAACCGATAACCATCAGCATTAGTCGGTAAGCTCGGCAATAACTGAAATAATAATGGTGGATATTGCTGAAACAGCTTGTAAAAGATGGA
>JBBQRU010000143.1:0-12853 GCA_038214545.1 Cyanophyceae cyanobacterium
GCAGCGGGCAATCCATAACCCATTGTGCCTAAACCAGCACTGGAAATCCACCGCCGAGGACCGTTTTTCAGGAATTGGGCTGACCACATTTGGTGTTGACCAACGTCTGTGGTGTAATAAGCGTTGGGTGCAAGCCGACCAATTTCGGAGATTGCTTCTTGGGGTGAGATGCTATCGGCATGATGGGGGACGATTAGGGGATAGTCTTCTTTCCAGCGACTAATCAGTTTTAACCATTCTTGGGTTTGATTAGGTGGTGCGGAAGTTTCCTGACATCGTCGCAACATGTCTATTAATACTTGTCGCACGTCACCGACGATGGGAACTTCGGGTACACGGTTTTTGCCAACTTCGGCGGGATCGATGTCGATGTGGATGACTTTTGCACGGGCGGCGAATTCGTCTAATTTGCCGGTGACGCGGTCGTCAAATCTTGCGCCGACGCAAATTAATAAGTCGCAATCGGTGACGGCGAAGTTGGCGTAAGCTGTGCCGTGCATCCCTAACATGCCTAATGCTAAAGGATGATGTTCGTCAAATGCCCCGATTCCCATTAAGGTGGTGGTGACGGGAATGCTGAATAATTCGGCTAGCTGTTGAATTTCGGCGTGGGCGGAACTGGCGATCGCACCGCCACCGACATACAATAGCGGACGGCGACTTTCGCGAATTAATTGTAATGCGGCATTAATTTGTCGAGGATTGCCTTTAACTGTGGGACGATATCCGGGTAATTTGACTGTTCCTGGTTCTACAGGTATGTAATCAAATTCCTCGACGCCGACATCTTTAGGAATGTCAATCAACACAGGACCCGGACGACCAGTACTGGCGATGTAGAAGGCTTCGGCAACAATCCGCGCCATGTCTTGAGGATCGCGGACAACATAAGAGTGTTTGACAATCGGTAAGCTAATCCCAAAAATATCGGTTTCTTGGAATCCATCAGTACCGATGGCAGCACGCGCTACTTGTCCGGTGACAACCACCATTGGAATTGAGTCCATATGGGCGGTGGCGATGCCTGTGACCAAGTTGGTTGCCCCTGGGCCAGATGTGGCAAAGCAAACTCCCACTTGACCTGTGGCGCGGGCATAACCATCGGCGGCGTGGGCGGCACCTTGTTCGTGTCTGACCAAGATATGTTGTATGCCACCTGCCGCTTCTGCGCGGTAGAGTTCATCGTAAATTGGCAAAATTGCCCCACCAGGATAACCAAAAATATGCTTGACGCCGTGGCGTTTGAGGCTGTCTATGAGGGCAAAACCGCCTGTGACACGTTTGGTGTTGGTAATTGGCAAGATGGGAACAGCGGCGATGATTTGACTTTGATCGAGAGAATTATCTGGGAGCGAGCGCACTAGTTTGTCCTCACGGGATAGCTAAAATAGGCCAATTTTGTAGTTTTAAATGCATTTAAAATTAAATTTTAATCCTTTGTGGGCACGATTGCTTGACTTTGAGTGCAGCAGTAATGCAGACTCAACATGCTCTAAAGCAATTTCTGCAACACGCGGCGACCAAAAAACCAAGTCCAAAATCCGACAATTGCGACTAATACACTCATCCCTACAAGTTCATTGCGTAATCCTAGGACATCAGTCAGTGGCCCGGCAATTGCCAAAGGTACTGAGAGGGCAATGTTGACGGCATTATTTTGCAAGCCAAAGACTTTACCCTGCATCTCTGGGGGAGTTTGCTGTTGAATCAGAGTTTGCATTGGCACATGAATAAATGCTGATCCCATTCCCAGAAAAGCGCAAAGTCCTAAACCAATTAGGAGATTATGGGTAAAGGGAAATACGCCTAAGGAAAATGACATACAGAGAAAACCGATTAAGGGCAACGGTTTGTGGCGCAATTGCTCACCCTTCTGGCCTAAAATTACACCGCCGACTACCATCCCAATCCCAGCGGCGGCTAGTAAAAAGCCGAATTGTTTTGGTTGTAAACCAATTTCTTTGGCTAAGGCGATCGCAATCACTGTGAGTGCGGCAAACACGCAATAGCAAGCTGTTATTTGTAACATCGCACTGGAGATTAAGCGATTATGCTTGACATAACGCAATCCATCTTTTAATTCTCCCCAAGCATTGCGAGTAGTCAGCTTGTCCTGAGTTGCTGGAGTTTCGGGAAACCTAATTGGCTGGATGATGACCGCTGACAATAAATACAAACTCCCGACTAACAGTTCTTGACCGTATTGTCGATTCCAGCCTTTCGCCCAACTTAAGATCGGTTCTCCAATCGCAAAACCGACAATTAAAGCTCCCATCATCGTGGTGCCAAATAAAGCATTCGCTGCCATTAAGTTATCGTAGGGTACTAGCCTTGGCAGCGCTGCTTGCTCGGCTGGAGCGAAAAACTGCGTCACTGTCGAGATCAGGAAAGCTAATACCAACAAAATCAGAAACTCCCGTGGTAGTACGGGCATTAGTAAAATCAACAGCCCGCGAATGATATCCGAACCAACCAAAATCCGTTTTTTGGAAAAGCGATCAACAAATACTCCACCTGCAGAACCGAACAAAATTGCCGGGATGGTAAATGCCAACAGCAAAGTTGAGCGCATGGAATTTTCTGTCCCCGGAACAGGGTGATAGTTTTCCAGGGTGGCAATTAGCAAAACGAAGAAGACCTTATCTGCAAGCTGGGAAAGGATCTGCCCAATCCACAACGGCATAAAAGAACGATTGTTTAGGAGGGCGCGAAACCCACGATTCGGAGCTTTTGGTTCAGTCGGAGGCATGAGATTCTGTATAACGTTTTAATAGTATGTGCAAATATTCAGTCGCACTAAGGTATTCTGTAGATCCGGAGGTAATCCGCCAGCCTTTAACTGTGTGCGGCTTTCTCCACAAATCCAAATGGTCAACTGAGGGATCTGCATAGAAGTTATCTTGCCCACTAAATGGCCAAGTTGAACTGCAGTGTGTGAAGTAATCATGACTCATCCGATGGATAGAAAAATCGCCGAATAGAGGTACTCCCCAACCATCTATGGCAATAAAAGCCCGAACCTGTCCTCCTTGTAGTTGCCAACCCCAAGCTGCTGCGATCGCTCCCACTACACCAGCACTGAAACCAATAAATATTAATGGCGTTGCTTTCTTCCCACCCAAGTGAACTTGCAAAAACTCTAAAATATCAGATCCTGATAGAACTGACACACCTGTAGCCGGAAAAATCAGTATATTTCCTGAATCATTCTGATTTGAACTGTCAGAAAATAGCGAGTGCGTACAGACACGGAAACTGCTAAATTCGTTCGGGCTGGTATCTGATGAATGTACTTGACAACCGGAAATAAAGTCTTGAGTGAATTCTGGAGGGTGGATTCCAGGACAACAGATAATGACAGACATAATTATTTCAATTGAAAATTTTGCGAATTTTTCTCGATTTTTTCCTTCAAAGCACTCGAATCCTAAGTTTTCTGATTTCATCTTCAGCAACCAATCTATGCATTGTATTTACCAAGAAGTCGTAGCAGTAACAATACTCATGATATGTTGTTGCCGCAAATAAAAAATAAACATGAAAGCACTGCCTGACCAGGAAACCCAGAGGCTACTCGCCTTAAATAAGTATAAAGTTACTCCATCGGTGATTAAATCAGCATTTGCCAATATAACTTGGCAAAGACAATCACCAGTACCAAATAAAGTTAAAGCTTTTTTTACAAAAATTACGATTGGCTTTTGGCTCGCTTCAGGCATATTAGCTAGCGTTGGCTTAGTTGCTTACCAAAATTTAACTGATTTTAAACAGGCTGCGGACTGGCAAATCCAAAAATACCAAGCAGTGGATCAGCTTCAAGACCTACAGTTCCAACTCCAAACAGCCGCTTTAGCCCAAAATCGTTACCTCGCAACAACACAAAAGATTTATCTGAGCGAGTATGATCGCGCAACTCTCATCATTAAGCAGGAAATGTTGCAACTGCGGCAAATTTTGGTAAATAATTCACTACAGAAAGCTCAGATGGCGAGTCTTGAGTCTTTAGTTGGCAAAGAAATTGGCTTGAGCGACAGAATTATTTTATACCGGAGCAATAAATTAACTGTTGAAGAACAATTAAATTTTGTTGAGCAAAGCAAGCAAAATTTAGATCAGTTAGAAATGGTCATCCATGAAATTAAAAGTCAGATGTATCGCACTTTGAAAGTGCGCTCCCAAAAAGGCGAAACACTAGCGCAAAACACAATTCTTACTTTTGTTAGTGGCATTATCGTCAATTTCTCGATTTTAGCAGCAGTTTACCACTTGATTGCTCGCGAGATGCAAGGGCGGAAGCGGACGGAGACCATGCTCAAGCAAGAACGCGATTTTAGCTCCACAGTCATTGATACGGTTGGTGCTTTGGTCATAATTCTCGATACTCAAGGGCGAATTGTGCGCTTCAACCGGACTTGTGAGCAAAAAACGGGCTACTCCTTCACCGAGGTGGTGGGAAAAAATGTCTCCGATTTGCTGTTAATTTCGGAAGATGTCGATCTATTTCAATCGGCATTTGAAGCTCTTGTCAATGGCCCCTTAGCCACGCAATACGAAACTGACTTAATCACGCGATCTGGAGAGCGTCGTCTGGTCGCTTGGTCAAATACCGCTTTGATTGAGCCAGTCGGTGATACTAAGTATATTCTGGCAACCGGAATTGATATTACAGAGCGTAAATGTTCGGAAGAACAACTGCTGGCGACAACATCACGGCTAGCGGCGCTGATCGAAAATCTGCAATCTGGTATTCTTCTCGAAGATGAATTCCGCCGGATTGCTCTGGTTAATCAAGAGTTTTGTCATATGTTTGGCATTGCGGCAACACCTAGCTCCTTGATTGGTACTAGTGCCAAAGACATTGCTTTATACCCATTATTTGCCTCACCAGAGAATTTTCAAGAGCGCAGTAGACAAATATTAAGCGATCGCTGTGTTGTCAGTTGTGAAGAACTTGTCTGTGCAGATGGGCAAATATTTGAACGTGATTATATTCCGATTTTTATTGGCAAAGATTATCGTGGACACCTCTGGCAATACCGCAATATCAGCGATCGCAAGGAATCCGAAAAATATTTACAGCAGCAGTTGATTGCGGTTGAGAGTGCAATGGATGGAATCGCCATTCTCAATCAGGAGTACGAATATGTTTATATTAATGATGCTCATCGTCAATTATTCGGCTATGACAGTACGGAAGTAGCCGGCAAAACCTGGCGCGAACTCTACCAGGAAAATGAAATCGTGCGCTTTGCTGATGATATATTTCCCCGGCTTTGGCAAACTGGGCGGTGGCGAGGTAAAGCAGATGGCAAGAAACGTGATGGAAGTATATTCGCCGCTGAAGTTTCTCTAACTTTGATTCCCGATATGGGAATGATTTGTGTTTGTCGCGACATTACCGAACAAGTCAAAGCCGAAACTGTACTGCAACAATCAAACACCCAACTTACCAATTGGGTAAGTGAATTAGAACAGCGCCATCGGGAAATCTCCCTCCTCGGGCAGATGAGTAGTATTTTGCAAGCATGTCTCACCCTTGAGGAAGCTTACACGGTGATTCCAACTCTGATGCAACCCCTATTTCCCCAACAATCGGGAGCGATTTTTATTTTAAATGCTTCCAAAAACTTCGTTGAAGCTGTCGCTACTTGGGGTTCAATTCCCCTATCTAGCCAAAAAGTGTTTACACCTAATGATTGCTGGGCGCTACGCCGCTGTCGCACTCATTCATTCACAAACACTGAAAACGGTTTACATTGTCAACACGTACACCCATCAGCATCGGAGTCGATTTGTATACCTGTAATGGCGCAAGGCGAAGCTTTGGGTGTGCTATACCTCAGTGCTAGCAACGTCCACTTGTCTGAAACTCAACAACAGTTAGCGACAACAGTTGCAGAACATATTGCCCTAGCTTTGGCAAACTTAAAATTACGGGAGACACTGCAAATCCAGAGTATCCGCGATCCGCTGACTGGTTTATTTAATCGCCGTTATATGGAAGAGTCTTTAGAACAAGAGTTACACCGAGTCTCTCGCAAGGGAAAAACACTCTCGATTGTGATGCTCGATGTTGACCATTTCAAGCGCTTCAATGATAACTACGGTCACGAAGCTGGAGATATGGTCTTGCGGGAATTGGGTTTATTTTTACTTTCAAGTGTCCGCGCTGGCGATATCGCCTGTCGTTATGGCGGTGAAGAGTTGACGCTAATTCTTCCTGAAGCCTCTTTAGAAGATGCACGACAACGAGCCAACCAAATCCGCGAAGGAGTTAAGCAGTTGAAAGTTAAGTCTCACTATCAGTCTTTAGGGACGATATCTCTCTCTCTTGGGATCGCTTGTTTTCCCCAACATGGCTCAAGTAGTCAAGCTGTGATTCGGGCTGCAGATGCTGCATTGTACCGCGCTAAAGCTGAAGGGCGCGATCGCGTTGTCACCGCTGCATAAAGCTTTACTCAGTGCCACTTGCTTCCTCCTTTATCCCGATGTTGTCTATTGTAAACAAACAGAAGCAAATGTACTACATTGCCTAAATCAATAAATTTAATTGTATTTTTCGCAACTTTTTATCCCCTCCCCCTGGATAGGATGTTACTCTATGAAAATGAGTACAGCTAGGAATCAAGCTTTAGCCAAGTTAACTGCTTATCCCCTAGAAATCTACTCTGTTAAAAATATTACGCTTGATTGAGGTATGCATAGTGGTTGCCACTCCTGAAAAACTGCAACACACACACGAGAAGTCTGTTCGTACAGATCGAGTAGCCGTATTACTTATGGGCTACGGTGAAGTTGAAAGCTACGAAGATTTCGCCAACTACAATGAACAGGCTTTAAATTTACTCACAGCAAAATTCGCACCAGTACCTACTTGGATCTACCCACCTTTAGCACGGTTACTGGCGATATTTGATCGCCATGAGTGGGGACACCAACATCACGACTTTATCTCGCCTCACAATGCCATCTTTGAAAAGCAACGTGAAGGTATTGAAAAGCATCTCCAAGCAAAATGGGGCGATCGCGTCTCGGTTTTCAAAGCCTTTAACTTTTGTGCGCCTTTCCTCCCAGATCAAGTTCTGGCGGAAATCAAATCCCAAGGCTTTGATAAACTGCTGATCTACCCCTTACTTGTAGTCGATTCCATCTTTACCAGTGGCATCGCTGTTGAGCAAGTAAACCAAGCTTTGGCGAATGTCGTTGAAGGTGAAGAACATTGGGTCAAAGCACAGCGTTATATTCCCTCTTTCTACAACGCATCTGACTACATCGGATTAATGGCGGATATTGTTGAAGAGACAATTCGCACCGAACTCGCTAAAGCTTACTTGCCTTCGCAAATCGGGATTGTCTTGATGAATCACGGCTGTCCGCACAAAGCTAAAGGATTCACTTCTGGAATTACCGAAAGTCAGGCGCTTTACGACCAAGTACGCGATCGCTTAATCAACCGCTATCCTCTAATTTCTGTTGGTTGGCTGAATCACGATACGCCGTTAATCGATTGGACGCAGCCGAATGCGGAAATGGCGGCAAAAAATCTCCTAGAATTAGGTGCTAAGGCGATTTTATTCATGCCTATCGGCTTTGCGACTGAAAATCACGAAACTCTACTGGATGTAGATCACATCATCCATTCTTTACAGAAAAAGCATGGTAATGTGACCTACGTTCAGATGCCTTGCGTGAATGAGCGCCCAGAATTCTTGGCGATGGCTGCAGAATGGGCAAATCCTCTGATTACTGATTTGTTGTCGGAAGAGGCAATGGTTGTTAAGCCTCAATTAGCTACGGCTCATAGTCACGATCAGGATCACCATCATCACCATCATTAGGGCTTGAAACGCAGAGGGGCGCTAAGGGAGCACTGAGAGACGCGCTTAATCTTTACACTCCTCTGTGTTTCTTTCCCATGTTTCGGCTACACAGAGGATCTGACTTTTTTTAAACCTTTATTTCTCTTTATGATTTTAGGACTGTCGATGTTTTATTTTTACCCTTAAACACAGCACGTCTTTTTTTCACAACTTCAGGGATATACTCGTTTTTATTGTCCTGTCCTTCAAAGCCCAGACGCAGATAAACATTACCGCCTATTCCGGGAATTACTTCACCTTCAGGAGTGCGTTGATCGTCTTTGGCAAAATAGAAAAACACGAATTTGTTATAAATATCTTCTTCAAATTCATTTTTAAGTTTTTCTTCTGCATTGTAGTAAATTACAGGAGCTACTATAAATATTTTCTCTGGCTCTATTTTCTGTATCAAACTAAGCAAATTAGTTCTAACGACACAAGCTCCAGAAATAATAGATTTCAGAACAATTAAATATTTTACTTGTTTGTCAGAAGGTTCTTGATACTTCCTTAAAATAGGAGCTACTTTTAAATCTTCAACTTCAAAAGGCGAAAAACTCTGATTCCAAAAACAAGCAAAAGCTAATTTTGTTAGCCGATTTTCTAAACGATTAAGCATACCTTTCGCCAAAAAATCAGCATCTTCTACAGTAGAAGCAATATATACATCGGATTGATAATCATCTATTTTCTCCAAAACACAATCACCAAGACTCATCCCAATTTGGGTCATAGTCTCTTGGTATTTTTTTGGCTCAATATTTTTATCAGTGAGGGTTTCCAGCAAGCTACGAACATTTCCCTTACAAAGGTCTGAATATTTTCTCGTCATATTAAAAAGACCTCCAGTTCATCAAAAGAATTTGGGCAATTTTTCTTTAATAGCTCCTGGAATTTTTGGAACTTATCTGACTCAAGACTATAAGAAAGTATACCTTCTTCTAGCCCATTTTGAAAGTCCCAACATAAAAATCCTTTAGTCACCTCATAGGTAAAATCCTCTATATTGCTCAAAATCCTCTCAACTTCTGGGTCTAACTGCAAATTAGACTGGAAGCAACGAATATATGAAGGTATATACTGTTGAGCCTTTCTAAGTATATCCATCACCAATGCTGTGGACTTATTGCTGGAAATCCATGCTCCTAGCAAAACTGATGCAACACACTCAAGTTTATCTGGTGCAGGGTTATCAAATGCACACAGATACTCTATTGAGCGTTTAAAATCAGGTTCTTTGCCTATTATTTTAAGCAAACTGTCATCGTAATAGAAGTAAATAACCTTACTGTAATTTTGAATATTAACAGGTATCTCTTTACTTAATTTTTCTTTAAGCTCCTCGGAAGAAAGTACTAGCAATAGTTCAGACTCTCTTGATATCAGCTTATTTAGTTGATACTGCTTATCAAAATCATCACAGATTGATTTTTCTCCTTCTCCCCAAGTGACGCTAGAACTATTTTTTAGTTGATAGTGCCTCAGTGCTATTTCATTTTTACAGTCAATAACTAAATCATCAACAAATGCGAAACACTGGCTAGACAAATAGATTTCTTTATCGCATTCTATTACACATCTTGATAATAAAGCTAACTGATAAACCGCAAATATATCTTCATATTTAATTCCTTTACTACTACTAGTACCGCCAGTATTTTTACGTTGTAGATACTCTACAGCTTTGCTGCCAAATAAACTCTCTACTTGTTTTTTTGTATACATTCCGCAACTTTTTCAAGATAAATAAAGAAATATTGCCATCTCGTAATAAAGATGACAAATTATATCTTTATCTATTAAAGCATGACTTGATGTCACACATTACCTCTCAAAAGCCAGCATAGAGCAGCATCCAGAATAGTTAGAAAGAATATTCCCATCGGTAGCTGATAAAATTAGGGAACATCTTAAATAAGTTCTGACCTCTGTTTTTTAATTAACTCCTCGGAGTTTGCGGGTATTTTCAACTAGGCTTTGAGCAAATTGGTCGAAGCGTTGGGAAAGTTTTTCGTCAAGGAGTTTACCTTCGGGGCTGAAAGCTTTCCAACCTTGTCCAATGGCTATTTGTTCGGGGATGCACCAGGCGTGAACCCATCTGAGGATAATTCTGAGGTCATTTAAGGCGTTGTTGTTGGATTGTCCGCCTAATACGCTGATTAATCCTGTTACTTTGCCAGATAATTGATCGAAGCTCATTAGGTCTAGGGCGTTTTTTAAGACTCCACTGACGCTGCCGTGATATTCTGGTGTGGCTAAAATTATGCCATCAGCACGACTTACGGCTTCTTGCAACCGTTTGACGTCCGGATAGTCGGGATATGCATCTCCACCATCACAAAATGGTAGTTGCATCTGTCTTAAGTCGAGGATTTCTACTTCTGCGCCGAGTGCTTCTACTCTTTGCGCGGCTAGTTTTAAAGCCATTTGGCTGTGGGAGTTGCTCCTGATACTACCGGCAATGCCGACAATTCTCATCTTGGTTAACCTATAAACTACTAGTCAATTTGTATAAAAATAAAGCGTAATCATTACGACTTTGTTTTATTATAGCAATAGGAACAATGTTGTGCAAATTTCTGACATTCTGTGTAGGAGAGTGCTCACAGTTACATAGTAAGCTTGGCGGTGACTTTTGCTATAAGGCTACACTAGATTTAATCGGCGTTTCAACTCGTGCTTAAGCAGGCATTAAACAAGAGTGACAGCCCAACGTCCAGCAGATAGAGGTTAATTAATATGAGAAATTCTCGGAAAAAGGAATCGGGTAAACGGCTACCAGTCAGCGGTATGGCTTTGACTGGGTTCGCGGCGATGCTCGCGTTGCAAGGTTTTTTGGGAGTTAGTCCGGTACTGGCGCAAAAAACCGAACGGCGGACTTTGTCTTATGGTGAGTTAATAAACAAAATTGAGAAAGGCGAAGTAAAAAAAGTAGAGTTAGACGAAGCTCAACAGACGGCGAAAGTGCAGTTAGTCCAGCCAGAGGGGAAAAAGCCAGAGGAGTCAATCCAGGAAGTTAAGCTTTTACAGCAAAATCCGGAACTGATCGAAAAACTTAAAGAAAAGAAAGTTGCTTTTGAGGAGTCTTCTTCTGCAGATGGTAGGGCTGCTGTTGGGTTATTGATCAACTTAGTGTGGATTGTACCGCTGTTTGCGTTGATGCTTTTGTTCCTCCGTCGCTCTAGTAATGCTTCTAGTCAAGCGATGAATTTCGGTAAATCCCGCGCCCGTTTTCAAATGGAAGCTAAAACTGGCATCACATTTGAAGATGTCGCTGGAATCGAAGAAGCTAAAGAAGAATTGCAAGAGGTTGTCACTTTCCTTAAACAACCGGAACGTTTTACTGCTGTGGGCGCACGTATTCCTAAAGGTGTGCTGCTAATAGGTCCTCCGGGAACAGGTAAGACTATGTTGGCGAAGGCAATTGCTGGAGAAGCTGCTGTACCTTTTTTCAGTATCTCTGGTAGTGAATTTGTGGAAATGTTTGTCGGTGTCGGTGCTTCGCGGGTACGCGATTTGTTTAAAAAAGCGAAAGAGAATGCGCCGTGCTTAATCTTTATTGATGAAATTGATGCGGTAGGACGGCAAAGAGGTGCAGGTATTGGTGGTGGTAACGATGAAAGAGAACAAACTCTCAACCAGTTACTCACGGAAATGGACGGGTTTGAAGGTAACACCGGCATCATTATTATTGCTGCTACTAACCGCCCAGATGTGTTAGATACGGCATTGCTGCGTCCTGGTCGCTTTGACCGTCAAGTGATGGTTGATGCACCCGACCTGAAAGGACGTTGCGAAATCTTAAAAGTCCACGCCCGAAATAAAAAAGTTGATCCTTCTGTATCATTGGAAGCGATCGCTCGTCGCACTCCCGGATTTACAGGTGCAGATTTAGCAAACTTACTCAACGAAGCCGCAATCCTCACCGCCAGACGCCGTAAGGAAGCAATTACCTTGGCGGAAGTAGATGACGCAGTAGACAGAGTTGTCGCCGGGATGGAAGGGACACCGTTAGTTGATAGTAAGAGTAAGCGATTAATTGCTTACCACGAAATCGGACACGCTTTGGTCGGTACTTTGATTAAAGAACACGAACCAGTGCAAAAGGTGACTTTGATTCCTAGAGGACAAGCTCAAGGTTTAACCTGGTTTACCCCCAATGAAGAACAAGGCTTGATTTCGCGATCGCAATTGAAAGCCAGAATCGCCGGTGCTTTAGGTGGTCGTGCTGCGGAGGAGATAGTTTTTGGTAAGTCGGAAGTGACGACAGGTGCAGGTCAAGATCTGCAACAAGTAACTAGTATGGCACGACAGATGGTAACTCGATTTGGCATGTCCACTTTAGGACCGTTGTCCTTAGAAAGCCAGAATAGTGAGGTGTTTCTGGGACGCGACTGGATGACAAAATCTGAGTATTCCGAAGAAATTGCCTCTAAAATTGATTCTCAAGTCCGGCATATTATCATGCATTGCTACGAAACAGCCATAAAATTGTTGGCGGAAAATCGCACGCTAATGGAACGTTTGGTAGATAAGTTAATCGACCAAGAGACAATTGAGGGAGATCAATTCCGAAAAATTGTTAGCGACCACACACCGATTCCGGAACCTTCTATGGCTACGTCTTTATAAGTTATTTCATCCTACAATTGGGAATTTATTCCCAGTCTTATAGCTGTCCATTTTTCGGGAATGAATGCTATGCGACTGAGAATTTATTCCTAAGTTGACGAACAATTTTCTTGAACGCAATGACTGAACAATTCGCAATTGCGGACAACATTGTCCATTGATTCAAACTCATGTACATACGCCCCTAATTTCAATTATGAAATTAATCAAAACACGTAGTATCAGCAGGGTTAGCGCGTCTCAAACCCTATTGACAAGAGGACTTGCTTGATCGGTGATCGGGTTTGAAACAAAGTGGAACCATCTGAGCTAAGGTTAGATTTAATCCATCTAGCTGTAACTCCTCTCGTTATGCCAACAGG
>JBBQRU010000144.1:0-12824 GCA_038214545.1 Cyanophyceae cyanobacterium
GCTTACCGTCATACGCACACCTTTCTCCAGAAGATGTCTTACAGACTACCGGAAAATGCTGCCAGTATTGCTTATCGCCTTATTCCTTTCCCCTCAAGCCATTAATTCCTCTTTTCCTTTAAAAATCAGCGAACGTACAGAAGGTGAGCGCGTCACTTTTATTTTCCAGAATCAAAAAAGTACTGCTTCTGCTGCTGCCAGTAACTCACAAAATACTAGATTCAGCAATACTGAGTCAATACCTATGATTATTAAGTTATTAGGTATAGGGTTAATGTTGGCAGGAATTGGCTTAATTACTACAAGTATTCATATCAGTTTTTATTCGTACAGCAGCCCTGGAATTATTTTATGTATTGCTGGAGTGATATTTTTAGCTTACGGACGTAAAAACCGTAATTTAGGATGGATATTAATCGGGATCGGCATTGCAGTGATTATTGCTGGTGGTGCGGTAATTGCAACTACTTCACTTTTCTCTATTTTGGTATCTTTTGCCCTGATTACTGCGGGGTATCAATTATTGAATACTGGGAAAATTATGAATTATCCTATTCGGTTCCGTTAAGAGTTATAAGTCGAAAAGCATTTAGACGGTGGTTACACCAGAACTCCGATCTAAATGCTTCGCGCTTTTGGTACTAATTATAGAAATTTATTTCTCTTCAACGTACATTGGTGGCTCAACGGCAAAGTTGTTTAATAAGCCAGCTTCGTCAATTACATAACCATCAGTTGTGTGTAATCCTGTACCTTCTTCCTGTTCATCCACAGCTTCTACTTGGTGGATGCTCATTTCGGTTGGCGCATTCGAGGGAATTATGGCTTCGGGATCGTTGACTGCGGTTGTTTGTGCCATTTGCACGCCATAATGATTATCTCCTGGAGCACCTCTACCTGGTTCAGCTTGGGATGGATCCTCGGGAAATACGGGATTTTGCTGATTATTCATATATTTATCCTCAAAACTCAGCTTTGATTCAGATTTCTTTTGAAGATACTGTATTTTGTATCATGCTTGACTCTTTCGGGAGGATTAATTAGCAGTTACTGAGAGATAGATTTATTGACCAGGGTTTGCGCGTCTCAAGTCTTATTGACAATCGAACTTACTTGATCGGTAAGAACTTACAAGCGAAAGGGGCGACAATGCAAGAAATTTTGGCGCAATAATAGTGACAATCACAATGAGCGATCGTAAAAAAATTAAGTTAATGGCTGATTACCAATGCTATCCCTTGTGGTGGGACGAACCTACTCGTTGGGGTGACATTAATCCTGCTACACTGCCTTTGGATGCCGAGACAATTTTGAGACTGAAAAAATGGGCTGATGCAATGAATGCAACCTTAACCCTAGCCGATCCAGCTTCTTCAGGCTTTCCAACGCAGCAAGAAAAAGAAGCTTTCGAGCAAGAAGGGATTGAGATATTCATGCTATTAGAAGAAGAACTCGCATCTGAGTACGAAGTTTCGTACCAAATGTAAATACGTGCTTTATATATAATACTAAGTTATCTCAATAAATAATATAGTTAACTTTCACATAACTATATTTTTACGTTAAACTAAATTGTATGATACAGTACCAAAAATATCCGTAATTAACTAATTTTTTTGGAGTATTTGTGGAAGTATTTACTCTTGACACATCTTGTGTTCTTAATTTGTTGAATCCTAACGAATTAGTTGACCAAGACCTCATTACACTTTTAAGATTTGGATTTGATGATGTAGTTAAGTTAGTAGCGACTGAGCAGCTATCGGCAGAGGTGGTGAACAGCACGAGCGAGCGCAGAGCAGAAATAATTAAGCGCATAGATATTCTTCCAGTTCATAGTGTTTCTCCTATACGTTATGAGGAGTATAATTTGTTAGCTGAAAATTTATTTCAGACATTTTGGTCAAATGCAAAAGCTGGGTCTCGTACTGCAAATCATGGGCATCGGGATTGTTTGCACTTAGCTTCCCATAAGTTGTGTGGTGGTAATATCTTCGTCACTCGTGATGCTAATCTGCTGGCAAAAGTAAAAAAACATGGTGCCAGTTGTGGTATCACTGCATTATCTCCTACGGAAGCTATTGCTCGAATTCAAAATGAGCTACCGCTTTTAACTGGAGTTGAATTAGCATCACCAGTAGTAAGAAAATCTCAAATAGATGATAAGGGTGAACTCAAAGTTTTATTAGAACCACTAAAAAACTCTTACTCAGATTTTGATGGATGGTTAACTAAAACCTTAAATGATAAAAAGGCTTGTATTAATTTAGCTTCAATTGGCGAGAAACCTATTAGCGCGATCGCAATTTGGAAGAAAAAAGATAAAACTACAGCTAAGTTATCCTTATTTTATGTAACGCCTGAAAGTAGAGCTTCAGGTTTAGGTCAACATTTGTTGTTTTACTGTATTAGAGAATTAATTGGGCATAGATTTGAAAAAGTTATTTTAACTACATCAGAGGAAAATGCAGACTTATTAGTATTTTTCACACGGTATGGATTCCGTATAGAAGGTATTTCTCACCGGAGATATCAGCGTGGAGATGGTAATAGCTCAGCTGAACTTGTTCTTACTAAACATCTTTTATACAAGCGAATAACAGAAAACAGTATAAACGATTTTGCTCAAGAATTAGTAAGCACGGTTTTTTCACTTCCTGAAAACGCGAATGTTAGAGACAAGCGTACTTGGTTTATTCCTCCAAGAAACTTAATAATTAATCATAAATTTGATAATATTAATGAAAATCTAATCTTGACTGACAACAATGATAACGAAGTTAATAAATTTATTATATTCGATTTGGAAGAAACATTTTATCCAATTCGATTTGCTTTTAAAAACAGAAGAGCTTACCTAATTCCTATTCAGCCACAGTGGGCTAGCCGGATGATACAAGTAAACAGCAATCAAACAGAAGTAACTAACCGTGTTGCTGATAAACTTTTCCTTCGTACAGATAATGTTTACTACTGTCATCCGTGGTGTACTAAAGAAAATGTTGTTGGTGCGCCTATACTGTTTTACATATCACAGCCGGAAAGTATCATTGGTGGTATGGGTTATATACTTGAACGTCGCATCGCTTTTCCTGAAGAGCTTTTTTTGAACTTTGGTGGTCTTGGAGTATATCAGATATCTAATATTCAAAATCATACTAAAAAATCAGGCTCTAATTTAGGATGTGCTATGGCATTGAGATTTGGTTGGTGGGTTCCATTTCCAAATCCAATTCCCATGTCTAACTTTAGCGGACTTGATATTAAAGGTATTCCTCAACATATGCATAGTATTAGCTACGCACAATACGAAAATATAATGAAAGCAGGTGGATTAAAATGGTGAATAACCATATTTAATACAATCGCGATAATATGGTAATAAAGTTAAAATTTCGACAATATTCAATAGGTGAATAGGCTTAATTGCTCGCCTAGTCGTCCCGCCCGCATCAATTTATTTCTACACTCATCTAATACCTTTATCCACTCTGCATCAATATACCAATCTTCATGCCAATTAATTGTGGCTTGCGGGGGTGTAAATCCAGAACACAAATGATATATTTGGTCAATAGTTAACTCGGAGAAGGTAAAACTTTGATAGATTAAAGTCCCATATGCAAATTCACAACTGTCAAAATAGTTATCATAAAACTCTTTTTCTACTCCCATCACAGAATTGTGCTTTTGCCACATTTCTGCTACAGGTAAAGATATAGTTTTATCTGCTATAAAGCCTCCTTTTATAATGGAATCTGGAGCAGTCTCATATAAAAGAATAAGATTTCCTAAATCCATACCGATTGGACGCTTTCTCAACTCCATAGTTTTTACTCCAGCAATAATGCGTTCGGCATAGATTCGCTTGATACTTAGAGCTTTAATGTATTTAGCTTGCATAAAATCCTCCAAAATTAATCTATCAATATCTAGTAATAGCTAGAACACTCTTATACAAGTTTACTATTATAGCTGTAGCGACACTTTACAAATAATATAAAAATTTATTCAACTTGAGTTACAGAAGTTTGTCAGTCGTCAACCTGGACTGAGGGTTTTGTTACGAACAAGGTGTGTTTGGGGAAAGCGATTGCTCTGCGGAGAAAACATGCGATCGCTTATACGAAACAACTCACTTCACTATTCGCCTGACTTTTTCCAGTACGGGTTCGACTTCAGTTTTGGATAACGGCTTAAACGTAATCAACCTCTCGTAACGGCTCCCTTAAGTGAATAACTTATACCGTCTGAGTTGTGTTTCCAGTACCTGAGGTAGCATTTTTTCCAAACCTTGACTGTCTTCAAATTGCAGCACTTGTTGGGTGGGTAGATCGAAGGGAAATTGTCCGGGGATATCTGGACGCTGCATTTGCATCAGTAAAATTTGTTCAGACCGCTTATTCTCTAAAGCGCAACCAACTTCAATACAAACATTGGGACTGGGAATTAGTTTAGAGGTTTCTTCGTCATCAATGCGAGCGATCGCTGTAGTATCAGCAATGAACAATAAACTTTTGCGAATTTTTCTCATAATTGTGCGGTTCAGCCGGACTGGGCCATCACTGGGACGAGATGATTCGATTAACTTGAGAGGGAGACGCGATCGCAAGTTTAAAATTTCTAGACTCTGACGCAATCCAGAGCGCAGCGCTTCACTCGATGGTGCATACTCAGTTTGATAACAGAGAAAAATTGTTGGTTCTAACTGCGCTAATAGTGTTTGCTTTGTAAAATAAATCTCATGACTAATCAAGTCAATATTCGCGACCGAGTAACCACCACTACCTTCAACATAAAATTCTACGACTTCTCCTTCGAGATATCGCTCAAACCAAGTTGAATTTTTTACATCCTCGATATCTTCTAAAAAGTCGGCTCGCAGTCCTGACTTCAACAGACTTTTTTTACTCAAACGAATATCTGGCAGGCGAAGTTCCAACTCCCGAATCGGTTCGTAATCTTGAAGATACCATGCTCTTAGAGCAATTATTGACATAGCCGGCTATTTCAATTTCTTAATTATTGAATTGTAGAAAGCACATAAACAATAAAGCCAATCATCCCCAGACTACATCTCGCCTTGGTTATGTTCTTTCCTCACCCATTTTAGCCTTTATATGTACCTATTGGTTACACAAACACGCTCCTGAGGCTGAAAATGCTGATTTAACGCTCTATTTTCCCAGGTTCGACAGGAATTGCGATCCAAAACTCAGTTCCTGCACCTGGTTGGGAGATACACTTCATGATCCCACCGTGCTTATTGACAACAATCTGGTAGCTGATTGCCAACCCCAAACCTGTACCATACCCGATGGGCTTAGTCGTGAAGAACGGGTCAAAAATTCGCTTTTTCACTTCTGGGGTGATTCCCGGTCCATTGTCGGTAATTTGAATGATGGCGTTAGTGCGATCGACGGAAAGGGAGGTGGAGATTTGAATGGAGGGAGTGGGCGAGGGGGGGAGGGGGGGAGGGGAGGGGTGAGAATTTGCGGCGATTTTTTCATATTCTTCTACGACTGCGGTGCTGCCTTTACCTTCTAAGGCATCGATACTGTTAGTGAGAATATTCATAAAAACTTGGTTCAATTGCCCTGCATAACATTCCACTAATGGTAGATTGCCATAATTTTTGACTAACTCAATCGTGGGAAAGTTGGCATTAGGCTTGAACCGATGTTGTAAAATTAACAAGGTACTTTCTAATCCCTCGTGAAGATCAACAGCCTTCATATTTGCTTCATCAAGGCGCGAAAAATTTCTCAGCGACAGGACTAATGACCGAATGCGTTCTGCTCCGATTGTCATTGAAGACATGGTTTTCGGTAAGTCGGCAATCAGATAGTCCAAGTCAATTTCTTGAATTATGGATTGAATTTCCGGCACTGGCTGCGGATAGTATTCTTGGTATGTTTGTATAAGCGTTAATAAATCTTCAGTGTAATTACTGGCGTGAGATAAATTGCCGTAAATAAAGTTAACAGGATTGTTGATTTCGTGCGCTACTCCGGCGACGAGTTGTCCCAAACTGGACATTTTTTCAGTTTGTACCAGTTGAGTTTGAGCTTCTTGAAGTTCAATCAAGGTCTGCTCTAATAGAACTGCTTTCGCTGTGGCTTGGGCTTCTGCTGCACGACTTTGCTCGTAAAGTTCTGCTTGCTGAATGGCTATTGCTGCTTGCGCCGCCAGTTGCTCTAGTAGCTCTATTTCCGTCGTTTGCCAATCTCTAGGTGCGAGACATTGGTGAGCAATCAATAAACCCCAGAGTCGTTCACCCATTTTAATGCCGACAACTAAGTTAGCCTGTACTTGTATTGTTTGCAAAAACTCTCGATGACAATCACTCAAATCAGCAGAGGCGGCATTATTCATCGCCCGTGTCCGACCGCGAAAATATAAACGGCTGTATTCATCGGGAAAACAATTGCTTGGTCCTTTAACTCCCAAGACTGAAGGCAAGTTACTACCGACATCTTCAAATGTCACTTCTCCCTCACCTTCTAAGTTAAACTGGTAAATTATTACTCGATCAGTATTGAGTAACTGGCGGATTTCTCGAACGATCGCTTGGAGAATTGTTGGCAAATCTAGGGTACTGCGGATGTGATCTGTGACTTGCTTAAGCACCCGAGATAGATCCAAGGACTGTTGTAATTGAGTAGTTCTGTCTTTGACCAAAGATTCCAAGTTGGTATTCAATGACTGTACCTGTTGGTACATGTGTTGGGAACGTTGGTATAAGTATTGTTGCTGAATTGCCATTGAGAAATGATGTGCTAAGATTTGCGCCAGAGAGATTTCCTCTGGTTGCCATTGCAGGGCTTGCCCTTTTTTCAGTTCTTGCCACGCCGCAAAAGAATCCCGAGGCATTTGTTGGCGAGCATTTTGATCGTGCTGTCCTGCCCAGAGCGTCGTCGTGTCAAATTCATGGCGAAAAATACTTAAAACACCGATAAATGAAGAGCGGTAATGTAATGGTATCAGCATTAATCCGCGAATCCGAGTTGAGGCAAATGCGGTGGCAAAAACTTGCAGTTGTGGCTGTTGATAAAGATCGGCGATCGCTAAAACACTACCTGGTTTGAGTTGTACAAGCAACTTTTGCCACTCAGGATGCTGTTCTAACAAGCAATCCTTGTACAACGTTGGTTGGTCACCGCAAGTAAATGGTTGCTGCTTGTACTTGATATAAAGTCTTGCTCCATCACCTTTTAATATAGCTGTGGTTTCTGCCAGGGCTGCCTCTATTTGGACTACAGGTAACGTATGTAACAAATTAGTGACGCGGTTAACTGCTGCTTCTCGTTGTTTTTCTGCCCGAGTTTGGGACAAGAGGTGACTTTGAGCGATCGCGATCGATACTTGGTCGGCAACCACTTGGAGCATTTTCAGTTCGCGTTTCAAAATCGTCCGGCGTTGACTGTTGTGTGACACCAATAATCCCCAGAGTTTTGGCTTAACTGGTTCCTGGATGGCATCTGTGTATAAAATTGGCACCACTACAGAAGACTGGACGCCCATTGCCGTTAAGTATTTAACATGACAAGAGTCTACTTTTCGATAATTAATATCTCCACTAGTCGCATTACCATTGTTTGAATTTAGAGGTGAAAGACCGATTTGCCCTTTCGCCACATCTACTATTGAACGTTGTCGTGCTGATAGAAACATCTCTCTTGCTTCTTGTGGGATGTCATCTGCTGGGAAGTGCAAGCCTAACAGCGAAGGTAGACGTTGCTTGTTGATAGCTTCCGCCACAACCTCCCCACTAAAATCAGCAGCAAACCGATAAATTTGCACTCTATCTGTATCTAATAAAGAACGGACTTCAGTGACAGCCGCAGTTAAAATCTCTTGGAGATCGAGCGATTGCCGAATCCGGCTGGTCATACGATGTAGCAAGACATCGGGACTTAATCTTGCTTGTTGCCCTTCATCTAATTTCATCCTTGTATTTACCTGGGTTTTTAGTATAAAATTTTTCTTTATTTTAAATGATTTAAATTTGAATGAATCCGGTAAATATTCTAGACTGCTAAAAATTTATGCTTACTGAAAAAAAATTTTTAACTAAAATTCACATTCAATTTCTTCCCAAAACCTGATGATTACTGCTATAAATTCCCGTATTTTCATCCTTGTAAAAATAGATCATCTCATCTGTTACTGTGTGAAGTAGAGAAAAGCAACCAATAAATGCCAGGATTTTTACAAAAACTTCACAAAACAAATAAACTCCTAGCGATAATTACCTGTTAAAAAAGTAACAATTATTAATTTTCTATGCCTAGAGAAATCCCAGTAATTCTCGGTTCATTCTTTTCCCGTCACCGCATGGGGTGATTCAAGCTTCACCAACCCCGACTCAAGATTGTGCGCTCAACAGCATATATTCATATAGAGATGGGATTATGTATCAAATTGTGTAATTTTTTCGCGGACGCCCATCAGTATTTTCCCTAGATGGTTTGCACCCGTGCGATCGCCACCACAACCCCAATAATAATCAGTGGGGGAATTTTCCACTAGCAGTTGATTACCTGTGGAAATCAAAATCTCTCGAATATCTGCATGAGTCAGAAATTTCTGAAGTACGGCGGCTGCCATCACTTCAGTTTTCACTCTTTCCCAGTCTGGTCGTACTTCGCGGCTGCAATCGCGCCCTAACGCTGCTGCATGGGTTGCTGTGCTCGCTGTATGAATCATGGGTATAATTACTGCATCCGCTGTGCCAACAAACTTTTGTGCTTGGTAATAGTGCTCAACTGTTGGCCAGCAGACAGACTGCATTTCGATTTTGTGGAGCGAAAAATTGGAAAAACAGCCATAGGGTTCGTCCACTTTGTAAAAATAAATAGTCATTTTAAAATACGTCCCAATTTCCCCGATCCCCATAGATGCTAGCAGAAACCCCCCACGGCGAGACGCAGCGGGTGTACTGGTCTATAGAGAGAAGTTATCTTGCCCTCTCTAGCTTTATCGTGTAATGCATTCATCACTTGAGGAGAAAAATGGAAACTAAAGCTGAATCGGTACGCAGTCCGCTAATTATTGCCGGAATCGTCCTGGGTCTAGGTCTATCTGGCTTTTTTGATGGCATCTTGCTACACCAAATCTTGCAATGGCACCATATGTTAAGTAGCATCCGTCCACCAACAACTGTAAGTAACCTTGATTGGAATACGGTTGGGGATGGGTTGTTTCATGCGGCTGATTGGCTGCTGACGGTGCTGGGAATCGCTTTGCTGTGGCGTGCTGGTGGTCGATCCGATGTTCCTTGGTCTTCCACAACTTTTATGGGATCTTTGCTGATTGGCGCTGGGTCGTTTAACTTGGTGGAAGGACTAATTGATCACCAAATTCTCGGTATCCATCATGTGAAACCAGGATCACATCAGTTGGCGTGGGATCTGGGATTTCTCGCTTTTGGGGCGACATTGGCGGCGATTGGGTGGATACTGGTGCAAAGAGATCATGTCCGCAAATAATCGACGATGTGCAGAAAGATAATGTCCGCAAATGATCAACGAAAAAACCAATTGGAACTGGCAAGTTTCACAATTTAACAAGAGAATCGGCGAATGGTTAGAATATCAGGTGTCCAAATGGCAATTACCTCTACCTAAATGGTCTTCACCTCAATGGTCGCAAATTTCTTGGTTGAAGAACCTATTGGAGGTTTTGTTATGGCTGTTAGTCGGTTTATTTGCCTTTTGGATGGCGCGGGAGTTGTGGCGGCAATTTAGTCCATACTGGTATTCTTGGTTGGGTAAGACTAGTAATACTACTGAGTTACAAAAAAAAGAAGAATTATCGGCAACTCATTTATGGGAGCGATCGCAAGATTTTTACCGTCAAAATAATTATGCCGAAGCTTGCCGTTATCTTTATTTAGCCATGTTACAGCGCTTGCATGACCAGCGGATTGTCCCGCATAAATCTAGTCGGACTGATGGTGAGTATCTGCAATTGGTACAACTAGAATTAAAGTTGTCTCAGCCTTATGAAACTTTGATTACGACTCACGAAAAACTGTGTTTTGGTGATAAATCGATTTCGCAGATTAATTATGAACAGTGTCAGCAAGCGTATCAGGAGATTTCTCAATCATGAAACGGCGCAGCATTTGGCTTGCGGGTATTGCCATCGCCGCCTTAGTTATAATTACTTTGATCGCAGCACCGGGTACTAGTCGTCACAATAGCGGTTCCACCTACAGCCACGCCCCTGATGGTTACGGCGCTTGGTATACTTTTATGCAACAGCGCGGCACGGCTATTCAGCGTTGGCAGCAGCCTACAAGTAAGTTAACAACACTCACTAGTCCAGCTACTCTACTACAGGTTAACAGTGATTTGAGTCCGCTATCTCTGACTGGTCAAGAACGAGACTGGGTAGAAAAAGGTAATGATTTCGTAGTTTTAGGTGTCCGCGAACCAGTAAGTGGCGCAGATTTTACCACCTGGCAAAATTCACCTATAGGTGATATCAAAATTGATACTACTAGACGACATGAAATCGAGAAGGTATCAGAAACGGTGATCAGCGATCGCTTTGGGGCAACAGTGTGGCAACAACAGATAGGTAAAGGCAAAATAATTTATGCTACTACTCCTTATTTAGCTGCCAATGCTTATCAAGATAATTTAAATAATTATAAATTTTTATCTCAATTAGTTAATCAAAGTAGCTCGATTTATGTGGATGAATATATCCACGGCTATAAAGATGCGAATGTGAAAAAGAGTGAAGGTGAAGGCAATGTATTGAGTTATTTAGCCAAAACGCCTTGGTTTCCCGCATTTGTGCAGGCTGGCTTTTTGTTATTGGTGCTGACTTGGGCACAGAATCGCCGCTTTGGGCAATCGGTGGCATTGGAGACAAAAGTGGTAGACAATAGCGAAGCCTACATGCAAGCATTGGCGGGAGTGCTGCAAAAAGCTGAGTCTCACGAGTTTGTCATTGATGTAGTAGGCAAAGCTGAGCAGTTACAGTTACAACTCGCCTTAGGATTAGGGCAAGTTCCCCTAGATAGCACCTCTTTAGTCAACGCCTGGATAGAACAAACAGGCGACAAAAGCACAGATTTGGAACAAGTATTACAGCTACAAGCCCGTCCGCGGGCGAAGAGTGAAGGAGAATTGTTAAGTTGGTTACAAAAATGGCAAAGAATTAGACAAAATTTGCCATCTTCTCGGGTATAGGTCATAAATATAAAGAAAGTTGATCGTTTACTTTCGCCTTCACAAACGCCATCTGGATCTTGTATTTTGGAAATCTTCTCAACAATAAATCGCCTTCAAGTCGCACTTAACCAAGTTGTTGTTGGTCAAAGTGCGCTAATACAACAGCTCATAGTCGCGCTATTGGCTGGTGGTAATGTAATTTTGGAAGGAGTACCGGGAACAGGTAAAACGTTGCTAGTCAAGGTACTTGCCCAGTTGGTCCAAGCAGATTTTCGCCGCATTCAACTAACACCGGATGTTTTGCCGTCGGATATTACAGGTACAAATATCTTTGACATGAACAGCCGCACCTTTACATTGAAAAAGGGACCTGTATTTACTGAGATATTACTTGCGGACGAAATTAATCGGACTCCACCTAAGACACAGGCGGCGTTGTTAGAAGCAATGGAAGAACAACAGGTAACTTTAGATGGTGAGAGTTTACCGCTACCAGATTTGTTTTGGGTCGCCGCCACGCAAAATCCTTTAGAGTTTGAAGGTACTTATCCGTTGCCAGAGGCGCAATTGGATCGGTTTTTATTTAAACTGGCGGTAGATTACCCGGAACCTGCAGCGGAACGGCAAATGTTACTCAATCGTCAGGCGGGTTTTTCGGCGAAACGTTTAGATATTGCTCGCATTCAAAGCGTCACTACTGTTGCGGAAATTTTGACCGCGCGTCAAGCAGCCAAAAAAGTGCAAGTATCTGAAGCGATTATCGACTATCTGTTGGCATTAGTGAGAGCATCGCGCCAATATCCAGATTTAGCTTTGGGTGCATCGCCACGGGCTGCAGGTGCATGGTTACAAACATCGCAAGTGGTGGCTTGGCTGGCGGGTCGGGATTATGTGACACCAGATGACGTGAAAGGAGTCGCCCTCCCACTATTGCGTCATCGCTTGATTCTTAAAGCCGAAGCATTACTGGATGGTTTGCAAATTGATGGTGTGATTGCGTCGTTGTTAAATAAAGTGGCGGTACCAAGATAATGGTTCCTTCTATCCGTGCTTATTTATTATTAATTGCGGGAATGGTGATTGCTCCTATTCTCGCTATGTTTATGCCGATCCCCATGAGTATTGCTGTGACAATGCTAGGGGATGCGATCGTTTTGGGATTGGTGTTTGTGGATGGTTGGCGAGGGCGTCAGCATCGGGTGGAGGTGAAGCGGGAGTTACCTTCGCGATTGTCGATTGGGCGGGATAATCCTGTGGTGCTATCGGTAACATCACAGGATGTGGACACTAACATTCAAATTTGCGATTACTTCCCGCTAGTATTTGGTGTTTCGACAACAGTTGTGAGTACACGAATCAGTAGTCATAGCACTGCTGAGTTAACTTATACCGTTCATCCTCGTCAACGCGGGGAGTTTGCTTGGGGAGATTTGCAAGTCCGACAGTTGGGTGCTTGGGGTTTGGCTTGGGATAATTGGCGGATACCCCAAAGTCTCAAAATTAAAGTTTATCCAGATTTGATTGGTCTGCGATCGCTATCAATTCGTCTCACATTAAAATCACCTGGAGCAATTCGGATGCGCCAATTTGGTATTGGTACTGAGTTTGCCGAATTGCGAAATTATCGCAGTGGTG
>JBBQRU010000145.1:0-12533 GCA_038214545.1 Cyanophyceae cyanobacterium
ACTCAAAACTCTTACAATCCCTACTGCTTTGATTAGTGGCATTTTTATGGGGCTGACTGTAGCCCCGGTAAATGCTTGGTTTTTAGCCTGGATCGCCTTAGCGCCGTTGTGGGTGTTAGTTATTACAACCCCACAGAAAAATCTCACTACCCCCCTGTTCCTCGCCCTTGCTTGGGGTATCGGCTATCACGGGATAGCCTTGTTCTGGATTACAGGAATTCACCCCATGACTTGGATGGGTGTTCCTTGGTTGGCGAGTTTAGCGATCGCCATCTTTTGTTTATGTTTCATTACTCTTTGGGGAGCCGCATTAGTCGCCAGTTGGGCAATTTCTTTATCTTTTATCAATCGTCGGTCACATCTGACTAGTTGGGTGCGAGTCTTAATTGGTACAGCGATTTGGTGTGGCTTAGAAGCATTGTGGAATGCAGGACCTCTGGATTGGAGTAATCTGGCTTACACCCAAAGCCCATATAATCTAGTAATTTTACACCTCGGTCAAATTTCTGGACCAGGTACGGTGAGTGCAGCAATTGTCGCCGTGAATGGTTTGATTGCGGAAGCATGGATGAGTCAAAAAGAAGATAAAAAACTGATCTACATGCCTTTTGTCTTTTGTCTTATCTTCCATCTGATCGGTTTTACTTTATACAGCCAGCCTCTAAATCAATCCCCAGAAACAGCCTTGAAAGTGGGAATTATTCAAGGTAACGTTCCTAATCAAATCAAGTTGTATCCTGAAGGTCTGCGGCGAGCAATTGCCGGTTATACTACAGGTTATCTAAAATTAGCCGACCAGAAAGTGGATGCAGTTTTAACTCCCGAAGGTGCTTTACCATTTTATCAAAGTGACTTGCTGCGAAGTGATTTTGTCAAAGCAGTTAAAGAAAAAGGTATAGTGGCTTGGATTGGTGCATTTGGCGAAACAAAAGGTGGTTATACAAATAGCTTATTTACGATTACAGGTAATGGTGAAATTTTTAGTCGCTACAACAAAGTTAAGTTAGTCCCGATTGGGGAATATGTGCCTTTTGAAAATATCATCGGTGGTTTGATTAAACGATTATCACCGTTAGATGAACATCAAATTACCGGAGCTCCAAATCAAATATTTGACACACCCTTTGGTCGAGCGATCGCGGTCATCTGTTACGGTTCCGCTTTTCCCGAACAGTTTCGCTATCAAGCAGCAGCCGGAGGACAATTTATACTCAGTCCTTCTAATGATGCTCATTACAGCACCGCAATGCCAGCACAACATCACGCTCAGGATACCATGCGGGCAATTGAAAGCGATCGCTGGGCAGTCCGAGCAACTAATACCGGATATTCAGCTTTCGTCGATCCTCATGGTCAAACAGTCTGGATATCTGGACATAATACATATGAAATTCATGCAGCCACAATCTATCGTCGCCAAACCCAAACTTTATATGTGCGGTGGGGTAATTGGTTGACACCGTTGTTGCTAATATTGAGTGCTATCGCTCTTGTCGTAGTGGCGATGAAAAAGCGGACTCATACACAAATACGATAGTAATCACTATGATAAAATTATCAAATAATTGCTAATAAGATCATGTTAAATTACGATCCGTTAGCCTGCTGGCCCTCTTCTGAGGAGTTACCCGATTCTGACGATACACCTGTGGATAACGAACTACAAGATTTGATCCCCGGTCTCTTGAGAGCAATACTCGCAATGGCTTGGGGAGACCGCATGGATTGGTTTTTCGGCGTTGACATGGGCGTATACTATCACCCAGATGAACCGGCGATTGTTCCAGATGGATTTCTCAGCTTAGGAGTCGAGCGATTTATAGATGAAAACCTGCGTTTAAGTTATGCAATTTGGGAAGAAAAACAAGTTCCGACATTCGTGTTGGAAGTTGTCTCTCAAAATTATCGCAGAGAGTACACCACCAAAAAAGACAAATACGCTGAACTAGGTGTATTGTATTACGTAGTCTACAATCCTCTCCGTCGCCGCAAACCGAGATTAGAAGTATATTGCTTAGAAAATGGCAAATATGAATTATTGCCAGGAAATCCGGTTTGGCTACCGAAAATCAGTTTAAAAATTGGGATGCAACGAGAGATGTACCAGGGAATGACACGGGAGTGGTTGTACTGGTATGACGAACAAGGACAACGCTTGCTCACCCCAGAAGAACATGCTCAGCTAGAGAAACAACGTGCTCAATTAGAGGAACAACGTGCTCAATTAGAGGAACAACGCGCCAATCTAGCAGAACAACGTGCTCAGCAATCGGAAGAACGTGCTCAGCAATCGGAAGAACGTGCTCAGCAACTGGCAGAAAGATTGCGATCGCTGGGTCTTGATCCCGACTCACCACAATAATAACATCTCAAAATAGTCATCTCATTATGTCAAATAGCATTCAGCAAATCACCGAACCAGAAAGTAAAGATCTCGGCGACTTTGATGGCAACTCCAGACGTTTTAATTCCAACCCCTGAGCGAATATTTCCTCAATAGATAACATTTCGCCACCTTGCGTCATAAATTTATGGTCTTTGGTTGCCCGAATAGTTGTGCCATCTTCCAAGCTGTATTCAAACACCTCTTGTTGACCGCGATTATGCCACTGAGCGATTGGTTGAGTATAGATATTACCATTAATATCAACACTATAAACTGTACAGGGAATCGTTTTTTCCACAATTTCCCCAATCGGTAACAAACCATATTCAACAGTTAAAACTTGGGTATCATAGCTTAAACAATATTCAGCAAATTTAATCATCTGCTCAAATAAGTCATCAGCAACTTGCTTTTTCACACCATTTTTAGCTGCACCATCGACAAAGTTTTCTTTATGCTTTTGCATTTCCGAAACCTTCTTCTTACCCATTGCGCGGCGCAGTAAATCAGCTTGACCTAAAGAATATCCTGCCATATCTTGAGCAATTTTCATAATTTGCTCCTGATAAACCATAATTCCGTAGGTTTCATTTAAGATTGGCTCTAAAATTTGACTAGGATAATCAATAGCTTCTCGACCATGTTTGCGGTCAATGAATTTCGGAATCAATTTCGCATCTAATGGTCCTGGTCGATAGAGTGCCAAAATCGAAGATATATCTTCAATATTAGACGGCTTCAAATCGCGAACTATCTGCCGCATTCCCGAAGATTCTAATTGAAATATCCCTTCCAAATCCCCAGCTTCTAAAAGTTCATAAGACTTTTTAACATCTTTGGGGATAGTATTAAATTCACCTTTAGCTAATATCCTTTGCGCTTTCCGTTCTTGAATTGGGATTTGGTCAGGATCTAAGTCGAAACCTTGAGTTTGCTTAATCAACTCAACTGTATTTTGGATCAAAGTCAAATTTCTCAAACCGAGAAAATCCATCTTTAACAGTCCTAGTGATTCTATATCTTCCATAAAATACTGAGTGATCACTGCACCTTCAGTATTTCTTTGTAGCGGGACAATTTCATCTAATGGTTCCGAAGAAATGACCACCCCGGCTGCATGGACACCGTAAGTTTTGTTAGTACCTTCAATTCGCATTGCCATATCCAACCAATGGCGCACATGCTCTTCATTATCATATTTTTCTTTAAACTCTGGTGATGGGGTCTCATCCGAAATCATCACTTTGAGTTTGGTTGGTTTTCCCCGCACCACAGGAATTAGCTTCGCCATTTTATCAGATTCGCTGTAAGAGATATTGAGTACTCTCGCGACATCTTTCAACACAGCTTTAGAAGTCAAGCGGTTAAAAGTAATAATTTGGGCAACTCGTTCTGTCCCGTATTTTTGGGTAACATAATCAATAACTTGATCGCGTTTTTCAATACAGAAATCTGTATCAATATCCGGCATTGACTTCCGTTCCGGATTGAGAAACCGCTCAAACAGTAGACCGTGATGCACAGGATCAATATTAGTAATGCGTAAAGCATAAGCAACTAAAGAACCTGCGGCAGAACCTCTACCTGGCCCAACAGGAATATTATTATCTCTAGCATATTTGATGTAATCCCACACTACTAAAAAATAGGTAGAAAAACCCATCTGCTGCATCATCTTCAATTCGTAATCCAGCCTTTCTTTATAGACTGGTTCGATTTCTGCACGAGATTTGCGGTGTAACCTATCCAAAAGACCTTTCCAGGTAACTTCTTCCAGATAAGTATCAGCGCTATGACCAGAAGGGATGGGATAATTAGGAATGCGCGGTTCACCCATAAGACCCTGGTAAGGCTCAACTTTATCAGCAACCTCTAAAGTTGTCGCGATCGCCTCATCAATCACATCATCCGTGAGATGATCGCGAAACAACGCCTTCATCTCTTCAGCGGATTTGAGATACTCAGTCCCGCTGTAACGCATACGCTTATCTTCAGAAATCAACTTCTGTGTTTGAATACACAGCAAAGCATCATGCGCTTCCACATCATAGCAAGAGATAAAATGGGAATCATTAGTAGCGATAAATTTGATACCTAACTCCCGTGCAATTTTAACAATTTCCACGTTGACAATTCTGTCTTCTTGGGAGCCGTGGTCTTGAATTTCCAGATAAAAATCATCACCAAACACATCCTTATACCACTTAGCGACCTTCCTAGCAGCATCTGGTCTACCGCTGAGAATAGCTTGAGGAATCTCTCCCCCCAAACAAGCACTAGTAACAATTAAACCTTCATGATACTGAGCCAATAATTCTTTATTGATACAAGGGCGCGAAAAAATGCCTTTACCCTGCATACCCTGAAGATGAGAGATCGAAGTCAGCTTAACTAAATTTTTGTAACCTTTAGTATTTTTCGCCAAAACAACCTGATGGTAACGACTCCGACGCTCCTTCTTCTCAATATCGCCGTTAATCACATACATCTCATTGCCAATAATTGGCTTCACATTCTTGCTGCGACAGGTTTTGATCAATTCAATCGCCCCATACATCACACCATGATCCGTCAAGGCGATCGCCTTCATCCCCAGAGCGATCGCCCGATCAACCAAAGCCGGTAACTGACTTGCGCCATCAAGCAAACTGTAATCACTATGAATGTGCAAAGCGACGAAAGACATATACTTATCCAATCATGCAAGAACAACAAAAATAACCCAAACGACCACATAGACAAGATTCCTCATCCTTAAATCGCTCCGGTACTTCTGCCAGAACTCTATTCTAAAGGCAATGTCACCCTTCGACCAGATTGATTTTTCTTCACAAAACTCAAACTCCCACCCTCCGCGCCCTCCGCGCCACCTCAGCGCCCTTTGCGTTTCAAAAAAAGTCCTCTTCAAGCGCCAAAGATCCCCGGATCACCACCAATTATCTTCATTCACAGTGCTAACCTAGCACAAGCATGTTTCAATGATTACATTGTTTTCAGCTTAAATTAATGAACGAACATCGCGATCGCAATAGACCCTGGTGGCAAAACATTCCCTTAACCCTACAAATTGCCATTGCTTTGATCTTGGCAGTCACCGTCGGAATCTTACTAGGTGCGGGTAAACCTAATCCCGAAAATGCCGCTTTGATCCAAAACTTAGCAATACCCTCAGAACTAATCCTCAAGGCACTCCGCGCCCTAGCAACACCACTAATTCTGTTCGCCGTCCTACATACTTTTTTAACAACCAACATCCCCGGTACAGCCGGAAGACGCTTAGCGGTATTGCTACTAACTAACACCACAGTCGCGATCGTGATTGGGTTGTTAGTAGCAAATATCCTGCGTCCAGGGACATGGGGAAAGTTAAATGTTTCAGGTGTGACAGCAACAGCCAATAAAAGTGTCGATCCTTGGGGACTAATCAAAGACGCCGTCCCCGAAGCCGTCTTAGGTCCACTAATTAATAATAATGTCATTCAACTGATTGTTGTCGCCCTGGCATTCGGCATTGTCCTACGGGCTTTAAAATCAGAGCAAATTGCCAATGGGAAAACAGAATATCTAGCAGTTGAGCAGATCGTCACTATTTTGTTTGAGGCAGTAATCCGCGTCCTCAACTGGGTAATTGCCATAGTACCTTTAGCAGTATTTGGGATTGTTGCAAAAACTGTGGCAATGGAGGGTTTCGCGCCCTTTCAGTCTTTAGGTGCCTTTGTTTTAGCAGTATTAGTAGGACTGGTGTTACAAGCTATTTATTACCTCACCCGAGTTAAATTAGGTTCTTGGGTAGACCCAATAAAGTTCTTGACTGGCGGTGCTGATGCTTTCATGACTGCTTTCTCAACTTCTTCTTCAACAGCGGCGATGCCTGTGACTTTTGAGGTTTTGCAGACAAAAATTGGCTTACGGGAATCTTCCGCTTCTCTAGGGGCGTTAGTCGGGACAAATTTCAACAATGATGGTACGGCACTTTATGAAGCGATGTCTGCGTTGTATATTGCCCAAGTTTTAGGCAGACATTTGGATTTAGGACAGCAGTTAGTTGTCATTTTGACCTCGATTTTTGCCTCTGTTGGGGCGGCAGGTATCCCAAATGCTGGACTGGTGACGATGACTCTAGTGTTTAGTTCGGTGGGCTTACCGTCCCAGTATATTGCGTTGTTAGTCACTGTCGATTGGTTCCTCGATCGCTGTCGGACAGCAATTAATGTTATGGGTGATATGACTGTTAGTTCCTTGCTTGATGGTAAGCAGCCTCATGAAATGGAAGTTAACCAAACTCCTTTGGAACAGGGAATAGGGAACAGAAAAGTATGAAGATTTTCCTTGCTCCCTGAGCCTTCTTCAATTGCGAAACTTACCATTTGGATCAAATTCTTTATCCCAGCAGCGTTTTAGCAGATCTATATTATAAAAACGTGCAAAGCGCAAGGGGTTGACGATGACTGTGGTGTGGGGACAAAATAGGCGCTGGTTTAGATATTGCCAGAGAGGAAAGTGAATGTTTTTGTTTTCCGGGATCATAGGATCGATAAAATATAAATGCGTTGTTGCCCACATTGGCTTCGGGATAATGATGCCAATTATGGATTTTATATTTAAACCCTACAAAATCTAAAATGGGTTTTCCTGGTGGCAATTGCGGTGATTTTAGGGGGTATGTTTGGTAAAATCAGCAATTATCCCGTTGCGGGGTGGGGGAGAGGGGATTTTTTAACGCGGAGGGACGCTGAGGTGGCGCGGAGGGGCGCGGAGAGGGAGAAGTTGCTTTCTTGAGTTAGATAAATTTTTGTAAATGCCTAATCATGAAAACCCAACTCGTAACAGAATTTGTAACAGCATCTGTGTTTTAGCCTAAGACTAGGTAAGGTAAGGACAAATCTACGGAGAATCGCTGTTTTACCCAGTTATGGTGCTCAAAGATATTCGAGATTATCAAATTCTCTTTCTTGCCTTGTTCTTAGCCTTGGGAATCACTACGAGAGATTGGACGCTGCAACCGGAGTTGATCGGAGTCGCGATCGCTACCTGTTTGTTAACGCAATGGCTGTTCACTCTTGGCTCCGATTCTTCCTCTGTCCGCAGTGCCTTGATCACTTCTTTGGGACTAAGTTTACTTTTGCGGGCTGACCATTGGAGTACGATGGCTTTTGCGGCTTTTGTAGCTATTGGTAGCAAATTTATCTTCAAGGTTAACGATAAACATTTTTTCAATCCTGCCAATTTTGGGATCATTTGCGCCCTCATTTTTACGAATGATGCCTGGGTTTCTCCGGGACAGTGGGGTGATGATTGGTGCTATGGGCTGTTATTTGTGGGAACTGGCGGTACGATCCTCCGACGGATTGGACGTTGGGATACGACAGCTACTTTTTTAGGTACTTATGCTTTGTTAGAAGCAATTCGCAATGTCTGGCTAGGCTGGACTTGGGATGTTTACTTGCATCGCTTGATGAGTGGGTCTTTGTTGCTATTTGCCTTGTTTATGATTACCGATCCGCGATCAATTCCTTCTTCCCCGATCGGTCGCGTGATTTGGGCTGTATGCATTGCCTTACTAACTTTTGTTTTACGCAACTATTTCTTTCTTCCCACGGCTGTTTTCTGGGCGCTATTTGCGCTTGCGCCTTTGACGGTGCTTATTGATTATCTAGCTGTGCAAGCTCCGTTTACGTGGAATCACCAGCTTGTCGTGTCTTCAGTAGATACCGACTAGATTTATTGTTCGAGACCAAAATCCAAATGTTCCTTTAGCAATCATCTTTAATATGCGGCGATTTTCAGTTTTTATTTCCTTAGTTTTGGTAGCTGTACTTTGTTTTGCACCTACAGCTTGGGCATTTTGTGGCTTTTATGTTTCTAAAGCCGATGCTAAGTTGTATAACAAGGCTTCTCAAGTAGCGATCGCCCGTTCTGAAGATCGCACTGTTTTAACAATGGCAAATGATTATCAAGGAGAAGTCAAAGATTTTGCTTTAGTAGTACCTGTACCAACTGTGTTACAAAAAGAGCAAGTTCATGTTGCTGAGCCAAAGATAATTGAGCGGTTGGATGCTTTTAGTGCGCCGCGATTGGTAGAATATTTCGACTCAGATCCTTGTAACCATATCGTGTCTGACCAAATGCCAAGATCTGTACCCGCACCGTCCGGAAATTTGACACAGGCTAGATCGCGCGATCGCAGTTTGGGAGTGACGGTCGAAGCACAGTTCAATGTTGGCGAATATGACATTGTGATTTTGAGTGCGAGAGAGTCTGGCGGCTTAGAAACTTGGCTTAACCGCAATGGTTATAAAATTCCCCGAGGCGCAAAACAGCTACTCAAGCCTTATATCCGCTCATCCATGAAATTTTTTGTTGCCAAAGTTAACTTAGATAAATTCGCGCAATCTGGCTATCAGTTTTTGCGTCCTTTACAAATCGCCTATCAATCGCCTAAATTCATGCTCCCAATTCGCTTGGGTATGATCAACTCCACCGCAGAACAAGATTTACTTGTCTACCTCCTCTCGCCTAAAGGACAAGCCGAAATCACCAACTACCGCACAGTCAAAGTTCCCTCAGACGTCAACGTCCCGTTATTTGTCAAAGATGAATTTAGCGACTTTTACAAATCCATGTTCCAAACAGCCTACACTCGCGAAGATAAAAGAGTTGCTTTTCTCGAATATGCCTGGGATATGGGAAGTTGCGATCCTTGTTCTGCTGAACCATTGAATAAAGAAGAACTCAAGCAAGCCGGCGTCTTTTGGTTAGAAGATAATACACCAGACTCCTTAGGGCGTAGAGTTCCCTCAAGCAATGTATTCATTACTCGGATGCATGTCCGCTACACCCGCGACAAGTTCCCCGAAGATTTGATGTTCCAAGAAACTGCTAACCAAGAATCATTCCAAGGACGTTACATTCTCCAACATCCATTTAGTGGCGCATTGAAATGTCAAGCTGGTAAAGAATATCAGCGGTCTTTACCCAAACGCTTCGACCAAGAAGCCCAAACCCTCGCCAAATTGACTAACTGGGACATGCAAAAAATTCGCCAAAAAATGCACCTCACCGTCAGTCAGTTTACGAATCCCTGGTGGCAAAATATCTTCTCCTGGTTAGACTTAAATTAAATAGGCGTTAATTTATGACCCAAGCACAAATCCAAACCGAAACTGAACCAAGATTATATACCTTTGATGAATTCATTGAATGGTATCCAGAAAAATCAACACAGCGATACGAGTTACACAAAGGAGCAATATTCGAGATGCCCCCACCAACAGGCGACCACACGGATACGATCAGTTTTTTAATTGAGGTAATACTAACGGCTGTTAAGCAGCGCGGACTGCCTTATCGAATTTCAGCGTCAGCTTTTGTAAAAACACCTAATGCGGAGTCAGCTTATTTACCCGATATGTTGGTGATAAATCACGATAACCTCATTCACGAACCGTTATGGAAAAAGAAATCCACCCTTATTTACCCCGAATCTATACCGCTAGTAATTGAAATTGTTAGCAGTAACTGGCAAGACGATTATTACGACAAAATTAGAGACTACGAATCTATGGGTATTCCCGAATATTGGATCGTAGATTATGCCGCACTGGGCGGGCGCAAATTTATCGGCAATCCTAAAGTCCCGACGATTTTTGTGTGTGAGTTAATTGACGGAGAATATCAGATGAACCCGTTTAGAGGAACTGACTGTATCGTATCGCCGACTTTAAAAGAGTTCAACTTGACCGCCCAGCAGGTTTTTGACTCGGTATCATCATAGCTCTCATTTGAGAAAAGCGTTGGCACATCTTTGATTAACTTTTTGAGTAGTCTTTAACTGCTTGCCATCTCTATCGCCCCCAAAGCTTTCAGAGAGGCTTTTTGAGCATCAGTCAAACCAGTTGTACCAGTAATTTCCATTCCCTCATAAAGTCGGTCAGACTTGATTTGTTTGAGACGACTGCATTTTTGGACATCCCAAAGCTGAACAGTTTCATCCTCGCTACCACTAGCTAACATCCGACCATTGGGAGAAAAAGCCACAGATCGGATGCGGTCTGTATGCCCGCGTTTGAGAGTATCCTGACATATACCTGTATCCACTTGCCACAATTTAACAGTGCGATCGCCACTACCACTCGCCAAAATTTTTCCATCAGGACTAAATACAATTGAGAACACTTCTTGAGTGTGTCCTTCTAGAGTCTGAAGACATTTACCTGTCTGCAAATCCCAAAACTTAATTGTCCGATCTTCGCTACCGCTAGCGAGAATTTGACCATCGGGACTAAAAGCAACTGACCAAACCAAATCTTTGTGACCTGTCAAAGTTTGCAGGCATTTTCCCGTACTGACATCCCAAAGCTTCACCGTCCCATCACCACTACCGCTAGCAATAATTTGTCCATTTTTGCTAAAAGCAACAGTCCAAATCCAGTGAGTGTGACCTTCAAGAACTCGGAGACAAGCACCTGTACGGACATCCCATAACCGCAATGTTCGATCTTCACTACAACTAACTAAAGTTTGCCCATCAGGACTGAAGTCAACTCCCCAAACCCAATTTTTATGTCCTTTGAGTGTTTGTAAATATTTAGCGTGGTTAATTGCACTCACATCCCAAATCTTAACAGTACAATCACCAGCACCGCTAGCAAGTAGTGGTTCTTGCTTGCTAAAAGCCAAGCCGCGAATACGTCCTTTATGTCCTCGCAGCGGGTAGCAGTGACCTGTATTCAAATCCCACAAATGAACTAAGTGATCGTCGCTAGCCGTAGCTAGTAAGCCTTCATTCTCAGAAATTGGACTGAACGCAACAGCATAAATAGCACAAGTATAACCTTGCAAAACATTTAACTGATTGCCTGTCTTCACATTCCAAAGTCTAGCTGTTTGGTCATCACTGCTACTAATCAATATTTCTCCCTCAGGATGGAAATCGATTGACCACACCTGACTGATATGTCCAGTTAAAGATTTCTTACATACACCTGTATTCAGATCCCAGAGTTTAATCGTGCGGTCTTCACTGCTACTGGCAATAATTTGTCCATCTGGACTAAAGCGTACAGAATAGACTTTCTGATTGTGTCCGCAAAATGTTTGCTCTTCTTGAAGTGTATGTAAATTCCAAATTTTAACTGTTTGATCTTCGCCACAACTAGCGAGGGTTTTGCCATTAGGACTGAACACCACCGAATAAACTTGACCTTTGTGACCATCTAAAGAATGGCTACATTCACCCGTAGTCAGATCCCAGAGTTTGATTGTGCCATCAGTACTACTACTAGCAAGTAATTGTTTTGTCGGGCTAAAAGCGACTGATAACACCCAGTCAGTATGTCCTCTGAGTGTTTGCAGACATTCACCTGTAATTACGTCCCAGAGTTTGATGCTGCAATCTTGACTACCGCTAGCTAAAATACCACCTTGAGCGATTGGGCTGAAGGCAACAGCATAAACTTTACTCGTATGTCCTTTGAGAACATAAAGGCATTCTTCTCTAAATACATCCCATACCCGGACGGTATAGTCAGCGCTAGCAGTGGCAAGTAACAATGGTGAAAATGCGGTCTCTTCTCGGAAGGCAAGTGACCATACCCAAGCAGTGTGTCCTCGATATACTTGGAATTGTTTATTACCTTCAACTTGCCACAAGCGAACTTCCCCATCTCCCACACCAGTAGCAAAGTATTCGCCATCCGGACTAAAGCCAACAGATACTAAACTTGCCATTGTTTCTGCGAATACAGAGCCAGTCACATCAGCGTTAGCAAAACTGGTATTGTGTAATCTGACATCTTTGAAATCAGCTTGCCAAATCGCCAAATCAGAAAAATCTCGACCACTCAGATCGATCCGCGATTGACTGCTTTGCAGTTGACACAGTAAATTAATTAAATTACCTGCCGCATATCCTTTCTTGAGTGGTTGTGCTTGTAAGCCGGATAATAGACGATGCAAATGTATATCCAGTTCTCGATCGTAGATACTGAGCAAGTTTCTGATCACCGGCTGGAGAATTTGTTGTTGTTGGGATGAACGAATATAATCTAGCGATCGCGCCTTCATCAGTGGATAAGTATTGCCAAAATCAATTTCTCCTGTGGTGAAATCGGCACAAAACTGTTCAATCGCTTTTTCCGTCACATAT
>JBBQRU010000146.1:0-12532 GCA_038214545.1 Cyanophyceae cyanobacterium
CTATCTTTCTGTTCATCGCTAATACTTTTCCCGATTTCCAGAGGTCTGATACCGAAATTCCTCTACAATCTTGTGTTTTTGCCGAAGTTTATTCAATATGCAAATTGTTAAGTTTTGACTCCTAATCTCAGATTTCTGTAAAGAGCTGCTCAATAGCGTCTCTTTCGGGGATAGTCAACGAGATGACTTGTCGCTGAGCTATCAGTAACTCTTGGATACCCATTTCTGCCAAATCGATCATTTGATTGAGTTGCTGACGGCTATATACTCCTTCTTCTGCTGTTCCCTGTACTTCAATTAGGCAAAAATCTTGGTTCATCACCACATTCAAATCAACTGAAGCAGCTACATCCTCAAGATAATTCAGATCTAAAAAAGCTTCCTCTTCCAGCAAACCGATGGAAATTGCTGCAACTTGGTTCACAATCGGCGATCGCGTTAACACTCCCTGGTTTAATAAAAGAGCTACTGCATCGCAAAGCGCCACAAACCCCCCAGTAATCGCCGTTGTCCTCGTTCCGGCATCTGCTTGCAATACATCTGCATCAACCGTTACAGTACGTTCTCCCAGCACTTCAAAATCCAACGCCGCCCGTAAGCTGCGCCCAATCAACCGCTGAATTTCTTGAGTCCGTCCCGACAATTTTAATAATTCTCTTTCCTGACGCTGCTGGGTTGCACTCGGTAACATCCGATACTCAGCCGTCAACCAACCTTTGCCGGTTCCCGCTAAGAATTTAGGTACTCCTTCCTGGATAGAAACGGTACATAATACCTGCGTATCTCCGCATTTTGTTAAAACCGACCCCGCTGCGAAGCGCGTAAAGCCTTGTAAAAAGCTCACAGGTCGCAGTTGAGCTGCTTGCCGACCGTCTGGACGCTGCCAAGACATGATCTTTGCCTCAAAATTCTCCTGTAAGCATATAGGTTAGCGACTAGCTCTTAACTATCTGGGGGGTTAAGTTTATCTAAAGAAATTGGTGCAGACGATTGGTCACGCGATCGCTTATGATGGGAGACTGCTTTAAAAGCAATATCAGCTTGCTATACATGATTTTATGGTTACTCAGTTAGATTCAGTCCTTGCGGACAATTCCTCGCTATATCCGGTGATTGGACTAGTGCAAGTCTTCACCTGCTCTCAGCGAACTTTTTTTACTGACGTGATGGCGCGATCGCTGTTGATTGCCGGACAAGGTACGCCAGTTTTAGTCGTACAATTCCTCAAAGGTGGGATTAACCAAGGACACTTAAATCCAAACCGTCTCGGACAAAATTTAGATTGGATTCGCTGTGATGTACCTCGCTGTATCGACACCCCTGATATAGAAGAGACAGAGAAGCACTCCTTACAGGAATTGTGGCAGCATACTCAAAAAGTTGTACTAGCAGGTGATTATTCCCTGGTCGTGTTAGATGAATTAAGCTTAGCGATCAAATTCGGCTTTATTCCCGAATCTGAGGTATTAGAGTTGCTAGAACATCGTCCAGCAAGTGTAGATGTGATCATGACAGGTACGGAGATGCCGCAATCTATTCTTGATGTGGCAGATCAGATCACAGAAATTCGCCGTAGTCATCAAGATACTGCTTGTATCTAAAGCTTAAAATCTTTTACAACCTGTAATGAGTACAACCAAACGGAGATAAAAAAGAATGGAGGAAATTCACTAGTAAACAATGAGTTTACCTTTTGGATATTCACCCTCCCATCCACAAGGCCAATGTCCTAAGCGATACCATTCAATTAAATTAGTAAAGAAATCAGGACTATCTGTTGCAAGCTCTACAGCAGCAGCAGCTATATCATAGGCGACAGCATCAGCTATACTAATTCCCTCTTCAAGTTGATAATTAATTGATTTGGATAAAGTTTCCAATGCTTGCTCATAAGCAATATCCCAAATTGGATTCATACTATCTACATGATTATGAAATGAAGCATTTATCGTATCCGCTCAATAAGTTGCGGTAACAGCAGAAAATAAGGTTCAGAAATACACACAGTATTGTAGAATATGATGCATGAGGCAAAAATCATCTGATGACAAACTAGTAGATACCTTACTGCAGAGCCTTGAGCCATCTGAGATTGCAGATGAACCAGTGCGTCGTACTGTGGAAATATTGCTGAATATAATAGAGCAACTTAGAGCAGAAACTAAGGAACTACGGGATGAAAATCAAAAATTAAAAGACGAAAATAATCGTCTGAAAGGAGAACAAGGTAAACCAGATATAAAAGCTAATAAGCCGAAAGAGCTAAAAGAGAACTACTCATCAGAAAAAGAGCGAAAAATACCGAAAAAACACATTAAAAGTAGTAAAAATGCTCTCATCAAAATTGATAGAGAGAAAATCATCGAGTATCCTCAAGCAGAATTGCCATTCGATGCAGAATTTAAGGGTTATGAAGAGGTAATAGTTCAGGATATTTTACTTCAAACGGATAATGTGTTATTCCGGAAACAAAAATATTACTCCCCCTCTGAAGGAAAAACATACTTGGCACCGCTACCATCCGGTTATGATGGGGAGTTTGGTCCAGGAGTAAAAGCCTTAGTTATGAGCCTATACTACGGGGGCAACATGACTCAAAAAAAGTTATTAGATTTTTTAGAGGATATTGGGATTTCAATGTCAGCCGGTTATTTATCCTCTCTATTAATTAAAAACCAAGAAAAATTTGAATCGGAATTTAACGAAGTTTATCTAGCGGGATTAGAGAGCAGTCCTTGGCAGCACTTGGATCAAACGAGTGCGCGTGTTAAAGGGGTAAATCAGACTACGAATATAATTTGTAATCCATTATATACAGTCTATTATACAACCTTAAAAAAAGACAGACTAAGCGTGCTTGGGGTATTACAGAACAACCCGGAACTTGAGTTTATACTCAATCCAATTACCTACGAGCTATTAGATAACTTAAATGTACCCACCAAGTGGAGCAATAAAATCAAATTATTGCCTCAAGAAATAGCACTTACTTCTTTAGATTTTAATTCTTTGCTTGAGCAACATCTAAAAAAAATTGGCCCTCAACATCGTACTCGCGTTTTAGAGTCGGCAGCGATTGCTTTTTATCATCAACAATCCTTAATTCCGGTAGTACAAACTCTTGTTTGTGATGATGCACCTCAGTTTAAGTTACTCACCGATGATTTGTCTTTGTGTTGGGTACATGAAGCGAGGCATTATAAAAAGCTAACTCCATTTGTCCCTTGTCATCAAAAAACTTTGTCCGATTTTTTAGATGAATTTTGGGTTTACTACCGAGAATTAATAGCTTACAAAAACTCTCCATCACTATTAGATCAGCTGAAACTAAAGTCCAGATTATGTCCGATTTTCGGTAAGAAAACTGGTTATAAACAGTTAGACGAAAGAAAACAATTAACTTTAAATAAAGTATCTGAGTTGCTTTTGGTCTTAGAACATCCGGAATTACCGTTACATAATAATCCGGCCGAATTAGCTGCCAGAACTATGGTACAACGACGAAATATTAGCTATGCAACTCAAACAAGCCAGGGTACTAAAGCCTGGGACATTTTTATGTCTCTTGTTGCGACTACTCGCAAATTAGGTATTAGCTTTTTTGAATATATGCGCGACCGGATTTCTGACATTGGAAATATTCCATCACTAGGGATTATTATCTGTGAACAATCTTCTTATTATTCCTTGGGTGTGTCGTGGGATTCTGATGTTAACAATTACAATTCTCTTGAATCACGGATAGTCGATTCAATTAGCAATATCTCGCATAATTTAGCAGTTAATTCTTCTTGACTTTAACACATCCCCAAAAAAAGGTGAGTTTTTTGATTCTATTAATAATGCATAATTTAAATCAATAGTTCTCAGCGTTGCTATTGGCATAGAATACTCGCATGATTATATGTGTTTGTATAACTTAATCTAAATCCAACAACGCCGACAAATTACTACTTACCGCAACTTATTGAGCGGATACCATTTATCCAACTTTCATTTTGTAGATGTTCCCAAGCATCATTCCAAGAAAACAACTGCTTGACCTCCTGAATATGCAGCGGTTCCCCAATATTCTTAAACCAAGGGATTATGTCCAACTCTTCCAGAAAATTTCTGACTTTAGGATTAACTTCGTGGATAATATTTTTGGATAAAGTCATTAGTTTTATCTCCTAAGCAAATTATCGTTACTATTTTTAACCTTTACAGAGCAATTATCTGGTTTCAAGAAGGTGTATGATATTAGATTGGTGATTAATGGGAAATTTGTGATTAAAAATGATACTTGGATTACGGCAATGGCGCAAAAAGGGATGATTTCGCCCTTTGAACCCAGCCTAATCCGCAAAATTCAGAAAGATACATCCGTAGCCGAGCAACCTGTAATCAGCTATGGTCTTTCGTCATATGGCTACGATATACGTCTTTCGCCATCAGAGTTCCGCATTTTTCGCCACATTCCCGGAACTGTCATCGATCCCAAAAACTTTAACCCTCAAAATCTGGAACCAACTCAGCTGCATACAGATGCTAGCGGCAGTTACTTTATCTTACCGGCTCACTCTTATGGTCTGGGTGTTGCTTTAGAAAAAATACATGTTCCAAATAATATCACAGTGATTTGCATCGGTAAATCTACTTACGCGCGTTGTGGCATTGTTGCCAATCTCACTCCCGCTGAAGCCGCATGGCGAGGTCATCTGACATTAGAGTTTTCTAATTCTTCTAGTGCTGATTGCCGAATCTATGCTGTTGAAGGTGTGGTGCAATTACTATTTTTAGAGGGTGAACCCTGCGCGATTAGTTACGAAGCTCGTCAAGGTAAATATCAAGACCAAGCAGAGGTCGTGACTTTGGCAAAGGTCTAGGGATATTGCGATCGCTTACACTCTTTGTAAAGCAATAATCGGATGATTTTTAATGGTCAAACAACTTAAAATCCGCAAAATCATCCTCAGCAATTCTCTAGAAATCAGCGGACTCAGCCAATTTGAAGGGCAAGAAGTCGAAATTATTATCGCCCCAATCACAGCCTCGCTTCCCTCGCCCATCCACACCCGCAACTTCATGCGCTTCGCAGGTATTGCTGGCGAGGAAACCGCCCTCCTCGAAGCCATAGAACACGACATCTCAGCAAATCGTGCCCTTGATTTTCACTTGCCTTTCTGACGATTGGGCAATTCATTGGAGGTTGAGACAAAATCTACACCAAGAAATATGGTAGCGATGGCTTAAGTAGGTGGGCATGAATAAACAGAGGTTCGTAGTTGCGCTTTAGCGCACTTTCCTCAGCGTGCGCTGAAACGAACCAATACAAAAATTTACATAGTCATGTTTTTCTCTGCTTACCTACCTAGTGTGAGCAAAACATCCGAGTTGGAAATATTTAACAGAGAACAGTATTTTTGCCAAAATGGGATGCTCCCTAGTATAAATACACACGCATCTTCACTTTTATTGGTAAAATAAACTACTTAAATTTACTTGTATACTGAAATACCATTCTTGTATATCTACTCGCGCTATATTTGGCAACAATCATCAGAATAAATGCCAGTAAAAATAATTACTCGCCAATCGTCAAAATACTTAGTCCACACCTAAAGATTTTTCTCTTCTCGGAAAATTCCCGGATGCCAAAGCTTTAGATGTGACATTAGAACTGATGAACAAGTTGTAACAAATTTCATCTTCAGTCCTCAGGAGTGTGTAGTTGGGAATTCCCATTCTAACTGCCTATTTCCTGCTGCTTGTGCAATGTAAGGAAAACAATGACGGAAACCTTAAACCCCACACCTGGTTCTATAGTTAGCTGTCGCAGTCGGCAGTGGGTGGTGTTGCCTTCGGAAAATCAAGACCTGATCCGGCTGCGTCCAATAAGTGGAAATGAAGACGAAATCACCGGACTGTACAGGCAGCTAGGATTGGAAATTGTCGAACCAGCGGCTTTTCCTCTGCCTAATGGTGAAGTGCAAGATCATGCCGCTGCACTCTTGCTGATGGATGCGGCGCGGTTGTTACTTCGCAGTGGTGCGGGACCGTTTCGCTGTTTGGGTCGTTTATCGCTGCGTCCGCGTCCTTATCAGTTAGTGCCGCTATTAATGGCGCTGAGGTTGGAAACGGTGCGGCTGTTGATTGCTGATGATGTCGGTATCGGTAAAACTATTGAAGCTGGATTAATTGCGCGTGAACTTTTAGACAGAGGCGAGGTGAAGCGGATAGCAGTTCTGTGTCCGCCGCATTTGTGTGACCAGTGGCAGCAAGAATTACAGGAAAAGTTTCATATTGATGCTGTAGTAGTGCGTTCGGGTACAGCTTCTAAGTTGGAGAGGGATGTACCTAACGGTTCTCATATATTTAGTTATTATCGACACCTAATTGTCAGCTTAGATTATGCCAAGGCAGAGCGTCGCCGTGCTAGTTTTATTACCCACTGTCCCGATCTGGTAATTGTGGATGAAGCGCATACTTGTACTCATCCAGTTAGTAAAAGTGCTTCGCAGCAGCAGCGCCATCAACTGATTCAGGAGATCGCGCAGAAAGCTGAGCGGCATTTATTATTACTTACCGCTACTCCTCATAGTGGGATTGAAGAGTCTTTTTTGTCACTTCTAGGATTGCTAGTGCCGGAGTTTGAGCAGTTGACTTTAGACCGCCTGACCGAATATGACCGGGACAAGTTAGCTAGTCATTTCATCCAGCGGCGGCGGGCGGATGTCAAGCAGTGGTTAGGGAATGAAACGCCGTTCCCTGAAAGAGAGTCTCAAGAACATCCTTACAAGTTATCAAAGGAGTATCGCGCTCTGTTTGAGGATGTTTATGATTTTGCTCGCGGGTTAGTAAAAACAACTACAGGTGAAATGAGCTACGCTCAGCGTCGGGGTAGGTATTGGTCGGCACTGGCTTTGATTCGGTGCGTGATGTCTTCGCCTGCAGCAGCGATCGCTACTTTGAGCCGTCAAGTTGCGAAGAATCTCACTCCTAGCTACTCTCCGCTGGGGGAGGCTTTGGATGAGGAGTTGATGAGTTCTTATGTTTACGACCCGACTGATATCGAGCAGGCTGTGGACGCAACGCCAATAGTGATGGAGCAAAGCTATAAAGATGGAGATCGACGGCGGCTGAAGGCTTTTATTCAAGCAGCGGAGAAGTTGCAAGGTGCAAGCGATCAGAAGTTGCAATCGTGCATTGCTGAGGTGGAATCTCTATTGAAAGATGGTTACAACCCGATTGTCTGGTGTCGCTATATTGCGACAGCGAATTATCTGGCTGATGCACTGCGCCGAAAATTTGAAGGTGGTAAAAAGCAGGTTCGTAGTTGCGCTTTAGCGCACTCCGAAGAAATTGCCGCGCACTCCGAAGAAATTGCCGCGCACTTTGAAGAAATTGCGCTGAAGCGCAACTACGAACAATTAATGAGCGTGCGGGTAATTGCGATTACGGGAGAATTGTCTGAGGATGAGAGGGAAATTCGGTTAGAAGAGTTGAAGTCTTATCCGCAACGGGTGTTGGTGGCGACAGATTGCTTGAGTGAGGGGGTAAATTTGCAATCTCACTTCAACGCCGTGCTGCATTACGATTTACCGTGGAATCCCAACCGACTCGAACAGCGTGAAGGTCGGATTGATCGCTACGGACAGGCGGCGGCTGTTGTGAAAAGCTGTTTGCTTTACGGTCAAGATAATCCGGTGGATGGTGCGGTGTTGGAAGTGTTGATTCGCAAAGCTGTGCAGATTCACAAGACTTTGGGGATTACTGTTCCTGTACCGATGGATAGCACTACTGTATCGGAAGCAGTGTTTAAATCGCTATTTGATCGCGCTACCGATGCGGTGCAACTGTCGTTGCTGGATTTGCTTGATGATGGGGATGCGGTCGAACAAGTTCACAAAAGTTGGGATCGTGCGATCGCTAGGGAAAAAATCAGCCGCACTCGTTTTGCCCAACGTACCATCAAACCCGAAGAAGTGCAGCAAGAATTGATTGATTCTGACCAAATTTTGGGGAATGAATCAGATGTTGAGCGATTTGTCAAGACAGCTTGCGATCGCCTTTCTTGTTCTTTAATCCAGAAAAAGTCAGGATGGTTGTTGTCTTCACCGCCTCTTTTTCTCCATCCTATGTTGGGGGATAAGCCACGGCTGCTGATGTTTACGACTCCCACACCTGCGGGGGTGGAATATGTGGGACGGAATCACCCGTTGGTGGAAGGGTTGGCGCGGTACCTTTTGGAGAATGCATTGGCAGGTGATGCGGTGCTGGCGTCACGGTGTGGGTATACCACGACGGATGCTGTGGGGAGGCGGACGACGTTGCTGTTATTACGGGTGCGACATATTGTGGTGGCGCTGAAGCGCAACTACGAACAACTGGCGGAAGAGTGTTTGGTTGTGGGGTTCACTGGTTCTCCATCTAGTCCGGTGTGGTTGTTACCACAGGAAGCAACATTGCTGCTGCAACAGGTTACTCCTGTAAGTGATGCGCCAAAAGCAATCAAGCAGCAGGAAATTTCGGAATTGCTGGCAAGGTTGGACGAGTTGAAAGTCGATTTGGAACAGTTTGCCGGGGAGCGTGCTCAAGCACTTTCTCAAAGTCACAGACGCGTCAGATCGATTACTAAAGAAGGGGTGATTCAGGTTAAACCCCAACTACCGATGGACATTCTTGGTGTCTATATTTTGCAACCTGGGAAGCGCAAGCACTAAAAATTACAACAATTTTTTATATTTATTTAGGGGTTACGGATGACTGTAGCAGGTATGACTTTGGCTGGAGTGCAGATTGAAGGAAATTTAATCGCCCCAGATATGACTTCTTTGTTACTTACAGGTAGTGTTAAAGGACAAGCACCAGAAGATTTTGGTTTTGCCAAAACTGACAAACTCGCAGATGAAATTGCCAGCGCCTGGGGTGATGCTAAAGCTTACTGGGCATCATTACAACGGCAATTAGCTAGATTACCTGCCGATGACCAGGCGACAAGTGTGACGCGGGAATGGGCAGTGCCGCTATTACGGAGTCTCGGTTACAACCCGATATACACCGCAAAAGCCGAAGTTGTGGAAGGTCAGACCTATGCGATTTCCCATCGCGCCGAACCAGGAGAACACAAGCCACCGATTCATATTATCGGCTGTCGGCTAGAGATTGATAAACGTCCTCCCAGCGGTATGCCTAGGTTATCTGCACACGCCTTAGTGCAGGAATATCTTAACAAAACAGAACATTTGTGGGCGATCGCGACCAACGGTTTTCGCTGGCGGTTACTGCGCGATTCTTCCTTGATGACTCGCCTTACTTATATCGAATTTGACCTAGAGCAGATTCTCAATGGTGAGAACTTTGCCGAGTTCGGGTTGTTTTATAGGCTGTTCCACCGTTCTCGATTACCTGAGTCTGTGGATGATGCGGATAAATGCCTACTGGAATATTACCACCAAGAAGCACTGCAACAAGGTGGACGAGTACGCGAAAGACTGCGGGAGGGTGTAGAAAAAGCCTTGATACACCTAGGTAATGGTTTCCTCCAACATCCCCAAAACGAGCATTTAAGGGTTCGTAGTTGCGCTTCAGCGCACTCCGGAGAAATTACAGCGCACTCCAGAGAAATTACAGCGCACTCCGGAGGAATTGCGCTGAAGCGCAACTACGAACCAGAGTACTATCGTCAGATCTTACGGCTGATTTACCGGCTACTATTTTTGATGGTCGCCGAATCCCGCAATCTATTATTTATCGGCGACGATTTAGAAAAAACGCGGATCTATCGCGAATATTACAGTATCGAGCGACTGCGAGAGTTAGCAGAACGTCCCAATTATCGCCGAGAAGGTTTTCAAGACTTATGGCAAGGTTTATGGGTGACATTCCTGTTATTTGATGAAAACTGGCGGGGAGAATTACTCGGTCTGTCACCCCTAAACGGTGATTTATTCGGTTCTAAAACTCTACCAGATTTGGCAGGTTGTGCGATCGATAATCACGACTTACTAATAGCAATCCGCCATCTATCGCTATATCAAGATCAAGGACTGCGACGGGTAAATTATGCAGCGTTAGACGTTGAAGAATTAGGAAGCGTCTACGAAAGCCTCTTGGATTTTCATCCCCAAATCATTCAGCGTCAGGGGAAATATGAATTTGCCTTGGTATTTGGGAGCGATCGCAAAACCACTGGCTCCTACTATACCCCACCCCAACTAGTGCAGCAACTAATCAAAACCGCCCTAGAACCCATAATCGCCGAAAAGGTTCGTAGTTGCGCTTCAGCGCATCTTGATTTAATTGCGCTAAAGCGCAACTACGAACAAGCATTACTCAGCCTGAAAATCGTCGATCCTGCGTGTGGTTCCGGACACTTTCTCCTCGCCGCAGCTAGACGCATCGGTAAAGAATTAGCCTTTAGGCGTACCGGAGAAGCAGAACCGGGACAAGAACCGTTACGCCAAGCAATTCGAGATGTGATTCAAAATTGCATTTATGGAGTAGATATTAACCCACTAGCGGTAGATCTGTGCAAGGTAGCATTGTGGATTGAAGGCTTTTCTCGCGGCTTTCCCCTCAATTTCTTAGACCACAGAATCAAATGTGGTAACTCCCTGGTAGGAGTGTTGGATTTGGAATGTCTGAAAGAGGGAATTCCCGATGAAGCGTATAAAGCGGTAACTGGGGACGATAAGAAATTATCAACACAATTGAAGAAACGGAATAAGAACGAACGAGATCAACCCGGACAATTACTGATATATGAGAATTTAGCATCTGACCGCGCCCAGTATACAGAAACGTGGCGCGAGTTGGGAGAAATTCCTGAAACTACACCCAAAGAAGTCAAAGACAAAGAGAAGCGATATGAACAAACTCGTCAAAATCAGGGTTGGTGGCGAGACTATTCTGCATGTAACTTGTGGACAGCGGCATTTTTCATGAGTTTGACCGAACATAACTTACAGTTATTACCCACCACCGAAGCCCTAAATCGCCTGGTTCGTAGTTGCGCTTCAGCGCAATCCGGAGAAACAGCGCAATCCGGAGAAACAGCGCAATCTGGAGGAAGTGCGCTAAAGCGCAACTACGAACCTTCAATACAAAAGGTGGTTGAGGCGGCGAATCAGCTAGCGGAAGAGAAGCGCTTTTTTCACTGGTGTTTAGAATTCCCAGAAGTTTTTGCAGGCGGTGGGTTTGACTGCGTGTTGGGTAATCCACCTTGGGAACGAATCAAGTTACAAGAAAAGGAGTTTTTCGCTTCGCGCAGTGTTGATATTGTTAATGCTATAAATAAAGCGGCGCGGGAGAAGTTGATTCAGGAGTTACCGCGAAAGAATCCTGAGTTAGCACAAGCTTTTGCAGAAGCAAAGCATGATGCTGAGGCGCAGAGTAAGTTTATCCGCGAGTCAGCGAGATTTCCGCTAACTGCAGTGGGTGACATCAATACTTATGCGGTGTTTGCGGAGACTACCAGGAAGTTGATTTCACCTGAGGGTAGAGTGGGTGTGATTGTTCCTACAGGTATTGCGACTGATGATACTTGTAAGAAGTTTTTTGGAGATTTGGCGCAAAAGCAAGCTTTAGCCAGTTTATATGATTTTGAAAATCGGGAGGCGATATTTAGTGCTGTACATCGCAGTTATAAATTCTCTCTTTTGGTCATCAGCGGTAAACCGATAAAACGAGGTAATTTTGCTTTCTTCCTCACTCAACCCAGACAGTTAGATAATTCAACACGTTTGTTTCAACTTTCACCACAGGATATTGCCTTACTCAACCCGAATACGCTTACTTGTCCAGTTTTTAGAACCAGTACTGATGCTGAACTTACCAAAAAAATCTATCAGCGCGTTCCTGTTTTGGAAAATGAATCCACAGGTAGTAATCCTTGGGGTATTTCATTTATGCGTATGTTCGATATGGCAAATGATAGCGGGTTGTTCAAGAATGAGGCTGGTGATGGATTGGTTCCACTTTATGAGGCGAAGATGTTTCATCAGTTCACTCATCGTTGGGCGACTTATACTGATAGTGGTGATACTCGTGATGTGACGGATGCGGAAAGAGGTGATACGTCTTTTGCTGTTCAACCTCGGTATTGGGTGAGTCGTAGTGAGGTGGAGAATAAGTTAGATGGGAAGTGGAAAAAAAGCTGGATATTAGGTTTTAGAAGAATTAGCTGTTCTACCAATGAACGTACAGCAATTTTTAGTATAGTTTCTCAGGCTGGATTCGGTGATAGTGTTTTTATAATGATTCCATCGTTAGATAACGGAGGTATAATTTCATGCTTATGTGCTTGTTTGAATAGCCTAGTATTTGATTTTATAACTCGCCAAAAACTAGGTGGAACTAACTTTAACTTCTTTATCATCAAACAACTCCCCATCCTTCCCCCAGAATCCTAAGCTGTTGTGCCTACAATTTGCATATAATAGAGAGAGATAACTTCGGCAGCCACGTACAATGCCTACTAAAGACTTTCTAAACTCAGAACAAAAACAACGTCTACAACAGTTATTAAAACAAAGCGACCGCTTTGAAA
>JBBQRU010000147.1:0-12513 GCA_038214545.1 Cyanophyceae cyanobacterium
GAAATCCAAGCAGCAAAAGCCAAAAATCAGCTTTGCGGCAAATGTGCTGGCATTGGCTATAAAGGACGTTGCGGTGTTTACGAGATCATGAAAATTACCGAACGACTGCAAACTTTAATCACAGAAGGCGCACCTACTGAAAGGATTAAAGAAGTCGCAGTGGAAGAAGGGATGATCACTTTGTTGGCTTACAGCTTGAATTTAGTGCGTGAAGGTCAAACTACTTTGGAAGAAGTCGAACGAGTCACATTCACAGACTCTGCCTTAGAATCCGAAATCAAAGCTAAACGCAAAAGTAGTTTGGAATGTCGGACTTGTGGCGCTGAGTCTAAACCGGAATGGCTGGAATGTCCTTACTGTCTGACATCGCGGTTTTTTGATTAATTTGTAGTGAGCAATACATAAACCAGGAGCATAACTATGGAAATGATGATTGAAGACTTAATGGAACAGCTAATTGAGATGGGTGGTTCCGATTTACACTTATCTGCTGGCTTACCACCGTACTTCCGCATTAGTGGTAAATTAACACCCATTGGCGAAGAATCCCTAACAGGCGACCAATGTCAACGGCTAATTTTTAGCATGTTGAACAACACCCAACGCAAAACCTTAGAACAGAATTGGGAATTAGACTGTTCTTATGGTGTGAAAGGATTAGCACGCTTCCGCGTTAACGTTTACAAAGAGCGTGGTAGTTATGCGGCTTGTTTACGGGCGTTGAGTTCTAAAATTCCTAACTTCGATAAATTGGGTTTACCGGAAATTGTCCGGGAAATGTCAGAAAAGCCTAGAGGATTGATTCTAGTCACCGGACCAACCGGAAGTGGTAAAACAACAACTCTCGCCGCGATGATCGACTTGATCAACCGCACACGGGCAGAACATATCCTAACGGTAGAAGACCCAATTGAATTTGTCTACGAACCAATTAAAAGTTTAATCCACCAACGCCAACTCGGAGAAGACACCAAAAGCTTTGCCAACGCCTTAAAAGCAGCGCTACGCGAAGACCCCGATATCGTCCTTGTCGGCGAAATGCGCGACTTAGAAACAATTTCCTTAGCAATTAGCGCCGCTGAAACCGGACACTTAGTCTTCGGAACCCTACACACTAGTTCCGCCGCCCAGACAGTAGACCGGATGATCGACGTTTTCCCCCATGAAAGACAAACTCAAGTCCGGGTACAGTTATCCAACTCCCTAGTTGCAGTCTTCAGCCAAACCCTGGTTCCTAAAAAGAGTCCCAAACCAGGTGAATTTGGTCGGATTATGGCGCAAGAAATCATGATTGTCACCCCTGCTATCTCTAACTTAATTCGCGAAGGTAAAACAGCCCAAATCTACTCAGCGATTCAAACTGGCGGTAAATTAGGTATGCAAACCCTAGAGAAAGTTCTCGCTGACTTATACAAAGCCGGAACAATTTCCTTTGAATCAGCAATGTCTAAAACCTCCAAGCCAGATGAAATGCAACGCTTAATTGGTGGTACTGCGCCTACGCCAGCGGCTGGCGCGGTCACCAGAGGTGGTCACTGATAAATAATGAGTCATTTCATTTTTCCGGAAATCCCCTGAGAATAAATAATGAAGCGTCTCACTGCCGACGATATCCAAGGCTATTTCATTCTCCATGAGTCCGCCTAGGATTAAAATCCTAGGCTCATAGCCAAAGTCATCTAAAGATGACTGAAGAAAGATTTCAGTCCATTTTAATGGACTTGGGCTATGAGACTGGGATTTTAATCCCAGGCGGTCTCAATAAAAATAAAATAACCCTGATACTTGTAGCAACCCTAAATAACTTGTAGCATCCGCATTGTCTCCCCTTCTCCTTCTTCTCTTCGCGCCCTAACGCAAGAGCGGAGTAGCGCGCAACGCTATCGCTGACGGCAACGCGAGCGCTAATGTGGTTCGTTTACATTACCCAAATAAGACCAGATAACACCAATTCAAAATCTAAAATTTTTATGCCAACTTATGTCGCTAAGATTCGGGATGCAAACGGACAATCAAGACAAGAAAAAGTTGTTGCCGAAACTTTAACACAAGCTCGGACTAATTTGAGAGAAAAAGGCTTTTTTGTTCAAGAAGTTAAAGCTTTTAAAGGTTTTGATTTTGCATCTACTTTTAACATCGAAAAACTCCAGACGGCGATGACAAAAGTCAGCGTCAAGGATAAAGCAGTATTTTCGCGCCAATTTGCCGCCCTTACAAGTGCTGGCGTTGCCATTGTGAGAAGTTTAGGTGTACTGTCAGAACAATGTTCTAATCCTAAATTAAAATTAGCATTATTGGATATTAGCGCTGATGTCCAAAGCGGGGTTAACCTTTCTGACTCGATGCGGAAACATCCCCAATGTTTTGATACTTTGTATGTGAGTATGGTGCAAGCAGGTGAAGTTGGTGGGGTATTAGATGAAGTCTTGAACCGCTTAGCTAAACTCCTAGAAGATATGGCTAGACTGCAAAACCAACTCAAGTCAGCAATGGCTTATCCTGTTGTGGTTGGTGTCTTAGCATCAGGTATTTTTATTGGGATGACTGTTTTTCTAATTCCGATTTTTGCCAAGATTTTCCAAGATTTAGGGACAGAATTACCGCCATTAACTCAATTCATGATGTTTTGTAGCGAAGTTTTTAGAAGTTGGCGGTCTCTAGTTCTGATTGGGGGTATTATGGCGTTTTCTACCGCCTACAAACAATACTATAAAACTCGTGTAGGCAAGGAAACAATTGATCGCTTGTCTTTAAAAGTGCCATTATTTGGTGACTTAATCCAAAAATCCGCAGTCGCCCGCTTCAGCCGCACCTTTGGTTCCTTAACCCGTTCCGGCGTGCCAATTTTAACTTCTTTAGAAATTGTCCGCGATACTTCCGGAAACCAAGTTGTTGCTAATGCCATCGATTTAGCACGGGCTGACATTCAACAAGGTGGGATGATCAGCCTCGCCTTACAAAAAGAAGCAGTCTTTCCGCCAATGGCAATTCAGATGATTAGTATCGGCGAGGAAACGGGAGAACTAGATAGCATGTTGATGAAAGTTGCCGATTTCTACGAAGACGAAGTCGAACAAGCCGTCAAAGCCCTCACCAGCGTCTTAGAACCAATTATGATCGTTGTTTTAGGCGGGATGGTCGGAACCATTTTGCTCTCAATGTATCTGCCCCTATTCAAAGTATTTGACAAATTGGGCTAAAACCAGAAAAATATGCCTGTACAAAAATCTCATTACGAAACATGTCTATCAGAGTACAGTAACCACGAGAGTGCGATCGCTCTACTCAGACAACACCGCCCTTACCTAGAAATGATCCCTAGCCTGCGCCGACCAGACGAAAGCGTCATCTCCATCCCCCTCCCAATAGTCCGCCTGCGTCACAGTAGCGATAGTGGCTTTGCCAACACAACCACAGAAACAACCTCTTTACCTTGCGACGTTGCTATTTTAATGTGCGACCCAGAATGGAAAATTAAAACCGGAGTCGAAATTTTCATCTTTATCCATCGCCCACACGAAGACTTCTCCGACCTCCTCGGACGCTGGCGACAAACTCAAGTCTGGCTAGACAAAGACTACGAATGGTTGATGCCGCCACGCCATAGCCATATCCTCAGTGAAGGGACTAATACTATTTACCCTCTGTTTGTGTTATTTCCGGATACTCTAGACCGGATTAAACGTGGGTTGGTAGGGGCGAATTTGCCATTTGTGGTGCAGGTGGAGTGGGAGGAGGAGATATCGCTGGTTAATTAGGGGGAGGAGGAAACGCGGAGGGGCGCTGAGGAAACGCAGAGGGACGCAGAGTAACTCCGCGACCCTCTGCGCTACCTCCGCGAACCTCCGCGTTTCAAAAGTCCTCACCTCACGAATTTGGGCATGATCTCGGCGGCGGTGAATATGCCGTGGATGCCTTGTTGGTGAAGTTGGTGGGCGGCTTTGAGGTAGCCGAAGGCTGGGCCGCAGACGTTGGCTGCCATGCTGGTTTCGTCTCCGAGGGTGAAGGTGTGGGTGGAGATTTTGCCTTCAAAGGTGCGCCCTGTGATTTGGACGTTGGTGCTGATGGGTTTTTTGGGGTTACGGGTATCGACGACTCCGCCGACTGTGACGCGATCGCGTTCGACGATTCCTGCTAGTTCTAGCATGATATCGTCTGCGTGTTCCATATTTTCCAGGGTGAGGATGCCGTTTGTTTGGTCTAGTAGGGCGGTGACTTCGGCGTCGGTCATGGCGTTGGCGCTTTCGACGCTATGGTTTGGCATGTGGGCGATGTCTTCGCGGATGGTGGCGCGGTATGCTTCCCAGTTGGCGATGCCGACTCCAAAGGTGATTTTGATTTGGTGGATTTCGGCGAAGCTTTGGGCGGCGATGGCGGCTGCTGCTGTGAGGAGTCCTGGGGTTGCGCCGCAGCCGGTGAGGTAGGTGATGCCTGCGGCTTGGAGTTGTTGTCTCATTGCTAGTAGTTGTTCGACGGCGCTGGTGCGTTTGATGGCGTCTACTAGGACTCCGCGCCAGCCGGATTTGATGAATTGTTGAGCGACGGAGGCGATGAAGTTGTTGGGTAGATTGGGTAGGGCGAGAAAGTATCCGTCTACGTCGGCTTTGGTGATGATTTCTTCAATGCTACGGTTTGTTAAGGTGCCGACTGGTTCTAGATAACCTACTGAACCTTGACTTTGGTAAGTTTTGATGCATTCTTGTGTGTTTAAGCCGCTTCTCGCCCAAGCGTATCCTTTTTGGTCTGCTGCTGCGACTAAAACCATTTCCTGTTTCGGGGCAAGTACCTTCGCGGCTGCTTGCCCTAGTCCGCCAAAACCCAGTACTCCCACTCGGATCGCGCTTTGAGTGGTGCTGGAACTTACAACTTGTGCGTTCATTTTCGATCATTTTATAAACCAATTTTTATTATCGTAGTTGTGTGTACCCTCCTTGACTCTTGTGTCAAGTTAAGAGACACTGACATATAACAGATGTGTTAACTATGAGCGAATAATAAGTCTTGTTAAGTAATGACTCTCTATAATTCGATAGATGGAAAATTATTTAATTAATGACAATCTATTTTGATAGGGGAATTTACTGTCAAACTGGCTATAGTTATAGCTTTGCTTAGTTATATAGTAAAAATGTACTATCGTACAAGGTAGACGCATGGAAACATTAGAATTTGTAATTTATCCTGATGGTCGCGTCCTGGAAAAAGTAACGGGGATTGTTGGTGCTTCTTGCGCTGAGGTCACGGCGGCTATTGAAGCCAAGCTGGGACAAGTCGTGAGTCACGAGCAAACCTCGGAGTTTTTCGCCACGGTGCAGCAATCGAATGTAGCGACAACGCAGGCGAATTTCACTAGTTGGTAATTATTAAATAATTTAGTTTTTTTAACCTCACAACCACCATGTCACACTTTAGCCAAATCAAAACTCAAATCCGCCACCTGTCTTCTTTACAATCTGCTTTGACTGATATAGGTATTGATTGGAAGCCCGGACCTCAAATTGTGCGCGGCTATCAGGGCAAAACTCATTCTGCTGAAATTGCGATTGAGCAGGAGAATGGGTATGACGTTGGTTTTAGCTGGAATGGTAAAGAATATGAATTGGTGGCTGACTTACAGTATTGGCAGCAAAATCTCTCTGTTGATGGTTTTTTGCGTCAAGTAACTCAGCGTTATGCATATCACACTGTGGTGACGGAAACTACCCGTCAAGGTTTTCAAGTCGCTGAACAAAAGCAAAATCAAGATGGTTCGATTAGTTTAGTCGTCCAACGTTGGAGTGCGTAATGTCGGAAATTGTGCCGCCTGTGGGAGATGATGCGCGATCAGGTTTAGAACCGGAGTTGGGTGGAGTTTTGCGAGATTACCCAGAACGTTCTGGTTTTGAGCCGGAGTTGGGTGGAGTTTTGCGGCAAAAGGGTGTTTACGTTGACGAAGTGACTTGTATTGGTTGTAAACACTGCGCTCATGTGGCTCGCAATACTTTTTATATTGAACCAGATTACGGGCGATCGCGGGTTGTCCGCCAAGATGGAGACGGTGAGGAAATTATTCAAGAAGCGATCGACACTTGTCCGGTTGACTGCATTCACTGGATGGATTATACCGAACTGAAGCGGCAGGAAAGCGAGCGTCAATATCAGGTGATTCCGATTGCGGGATATCCAATTGACCATGCTGTGATTGAGTCTCAAAGGCGGCGCAACAAGCAAAAATTGCGAAAAAAGAAAACTACTTGAGTTTGTGGGGCTGTGAGATACAGCCCTTTATTTTTGTCACTTTAAAGAATCATGTTGTGAAAGCAACTTCTCGACCTTGGCTTCATCAATGCGGGAGGCTAGTCTTTTAGATTCGTGGGCGTCGCGAGTTGTTTTGGCTAAAGAAAAGGTGGAACCTACGGAAAAAGCTAAACCCATTCCCATAAATCCTTTCACCCAATTATCTTGAGGCAAATTTATAATACCTAAGGTAGTCAAGGAAATCGAAAGTACAAAAGCCGCCCAGGTTTGAAAAATCCACGCGGAACTATCTTGTTGAGGTCCTACGGTTTGCATATGCCGGATAATTATATTTAAGAGAGTTTAGATTTATTGTATAGAGTGGCACATTCAATTAGGGTAGAAATAGGACCAGTTTACTGACTGGCTACTAAAAAGCTAAATTAAAATATTTTTTGCCTTAATTAAGTACAGATTTAGCAACATGTAATACCAAAAAAAATCTGTTGCCAAAAAGATAACCTTGTACGACAATCTATACTTAAGTATGTCAATGGAGAAATACAAAATCTTCATAAAAAGCTAAGGTTGATAAATGGCTAATAGTTCTCCGCAAAATCAAGTTTACTGTACTCGCCCTAGCTGCCAACATCCGACAAATATTATTTCTGAAGAGTATTTGATTTCCGGTTCGATTAAACAAAGATTTTGTTCATGCTGTGGTATGCCTTTGATTTTTGAAAGGCGTTTTTTGCCATTACAGTTATTAATACCGGATGAAGAACGCGGTGGGTTTGGGAGGACTTTCCTAGCTCAAGATTTGAGTTTTCCCCATCGACCATTACGTATGCTCAAACAGTTGCACCCGCGAATTCCCGCAGGGCGATCGCAACTAAAGCCGTCAGAGATGGAAATAATCGAAAGATTGTTTCAACGCGAGGCAAATACTTTAGCTCAATTTAATAATCCGCAAATTCCTAGAGCATGGGCATTTTCAGTCTTGGAAGCTCCTGCTGATGCTCAAGAAGAATCTTCACCGATTCGACAAAAGTTTTTTTACTTAGCCCAGGATTACATCGAAGGTCAAAATCTCGCTCAGGAACTACAGCAGAGCGGACAATTTTCCGGGAGGGAAGTTGTGAATATTCTCCAACAGATATTACCTGTTCTTCAGTATATTCACCAAGAAGGCGCGATACATAGAGATATTAAACCTTCCAATATCATGCGCTCTATTAGCAATCGCAAGTTATATTTGATCGATTTTGGCGCAGTGAAGCAGGTAGTCGCCGGAGTTCCTACCGAACAATCATGTATATTAGGAACTCCATTTTATGCCCCACCAGAGCAGTTACGCGGTGCTCACGTATCTCCGGCATCAGATTTATACTCTCTGGCGGCGACTTGTGTTTGTTTACTCACAGATAAAAACGCTCAAGATTTGCGCCGTCGAGATGACACTTGGGTTTGGAGAGAATATGCGAGGGTGAACGACCATCTTGCAGGTATTTTAGACCGGATGCTGTTACGAGAACCAGAAGATCGGTATCAGTCAGCAGAAGAAGTTATTGCGGCTTTAACTTCTACACCAATATCACCACCGCCAGTTGATAGTTCTCGGACTGAGTACACTCGACCACCTATTAACTCTGACTCTACAAGAGTGCGCTCATCATGGCTAATTCGTTTAAAACAGTTTATCTTCCGGCGTTGGGTAGTCTTAGCCATTTTGGCTTTGCTTGGGTTAGCATTTGCTTTATTCCCCCCTTTTCCTCCTTCCACTGATACCCTTGCTTGTATCAATGATGAACGCTTCAGTTGTGGCACAAAGCGATTAATTGTACTAGACAATGATTTTCAGCAAGAGATTAAATCCAAACATCCTGACGCAGAAAATCTTTTCACAAAAGGCACCCAAGCTTTTAAGGAAAAGAAATATAGTGATGCGATTACAAATTTCGATAATTATCTGCAAAATTTTAGCAACGACCCAGAAGCACGGATTTATCTCAATAATGCCAAGGCTGCTGATAGTAAAAAGTTTGTCAAAATAGCAGCCTGTATGCCAATTTATGGTAATAGGGTTCGGGACAATCGCCATAGCAATGCCGAACAACTTCTGCGGGGAGTTGCGGTTGTTCAAGAAGAAATAAATTCTGAAAATAGCCAAGTTCGACCCATTCAAGGGAAGATGTTATTTATTGAAATTTGCAGTGATAGTGATGATGAAAATCAAGCAGAAGCTGTAGCTAATATAATTGTGGAGAATAAGGATATTTTAGGTGTAATCGGTCATTATAGTAGCAACACTACATTAGCAGCCGGAAATGTATATGGAGGCAAAGACAAAATTGTAGCTATTTCTCCTACTAGTACAGCAATCAGAAATGACCAAGAATTCCCTTTGAGTCCATACGTTTTACGCGTAGCTCCAGACAATTCTATTTTTGCTGAAAAATTAGTAAGTCATATCCCTGTAAATCTCAATAAACTAGCAATTTTTTATATCGAAAATAGTCGTTACAGCCAATCTTTGCGAGAAGAATTTAGAAAGCAAATTACCCTTAGCAAACGCATTACAGTTGTGGATGAGTGCAAAATTTCTAAAAGTGGCTCTGAAATGTCTGCATGTGTGAACAATGCTGAAAATAAAAAAGCACAGGTTATAGTAGCGTTGATTACTCATGACTTGGCAAGAGATAAAGCATTAGCACTCTTAAATGCAAAAGTAGATATGATTTTAGGTGGAAGCTCTATCTATACGGGTAGTACGCGAGATGCTAATAATAAGCTAGTTATAGGTATTCCCTGGCGCAGAAGTAATGACAATAGTTTGTCTCCTTTTGAGAAAGAGTCTAATCAACTTTGGAATACCCCGAAGGTGAATTACCTCACGGGAATGGCGTATGATGCGACCCAGGCAATGGTTCAAGGACTGAGGAATATTAAAGGAAACATAACTCGTGAAGAACTATATAAAAAGTTAAAGGAAAAAAACTTTTCGGCAACCGGAGCAAATGTCGAAGTTAAATTTCAGGATTCAGGTGATCGCCGAGTTGATCAAAGTAACAAAAATAAATTAATGTTCTTAGTCACTTCTAAAAATGGTGATTTTGTGCCCATAGAATAATTTATATGAACAATCATTCAATACCTCGTCCTTGGTTGTTTATTCCAACTTTGTACTTTGCCGAAGGTATACCGTATGTGATTGTCAACAATGTTTCTATAATTTTTTATAAGAATCTCGGTATTGGTAATGCTCAAATCGCTTTTTGGACGAGCTTGCTGTATTTGCCGTGGGTGATTAAAATCTTTTGGTCGCCATTTGTGGATACTTTGGCAACGAAAAGAAGTTGGATAATTGGCACTCAAATAGCCATGATGTGTTGTTTGGGCCTGGTGGCGGTTTCTTTCCAACTTACAAACTTTTTCACCGTCTCTTTATTTAGCTTAATTCTGGCAGCTTTTATTTCCGCTACACATGATATTGCGGCTGATGGCTTTTATCTTATAGCTTTAAATAGCCAGCAACAAGCCTTTTTTGTGGGCATTCGTTCGGTTTTTTATAAACTTGCGACTATTTTTGGCACAGGATTTTTAGTTATCTGTGCAGGTTCGTTAGCATCTCTGGTGAATGTGACTTTAAGCTGGACTATTGTCATGAGTGCTTCAGCTTTAATTTTTGCTTTACTAGCTGCTTATCATTGGGTGAGTTTACCGCGAATTGAGGTGAGCAAGGCAATTCGGGAAAAGCTGCCTTTTTGGCTAATTTTTAAATCTTATTTTCGCCAAGAAAAAATTATCGCAATTGTTGCTTTTATCTTGTTATACAGACTCGGAGAAGCAATGCTGTTGAAGTTAGTTTCTCCGTTTTTATTGGATAAGCCGGAAATGGGTGGCTTGGGTCTATCAACTGCCGAGTTAGGTGTAGCATATGGTACATTCGGTGTTCTCTCTTTGATTATTGGCGGTCTTGTTGGCGGTGTATTGATTGCTAAATATGGATTAAAAAAGAGTATTTTACCGATGGCTTTAGCTGTCCACCTCCCAAACCTCTTTTTTGTCTACATGGCTTATGTCCAACCGCCAAAAGCATACGTTTATGTTTTAGTGGCTTTAGATCAGTTTGGCTACGGTTTAGGGTTTACGGCTTTTAGTGTGTATCTCATGTACATATCACGAGGTGAATACAAAACTTCACACTTTGCGATTTCTACAGGATTGATGGCGTTGGGAATGATGCTTCCGGGGTTTGTGAGTGGCTATATTCAGCAAGCTGTTGGTTATCCAGTGTTTTTTATTCTCGTTTGCTTACTCACGATTCCTGGCATAATTACTTTGGGCTTTATTCCTTTGGATGTAGAAAATAGCACAATCAGTAGCTTATAATCACTGAGAATAAAATAAACTGTTTTTCAATCTAATAATGAGCCTGGTTTTAGGAATAGATGGGGGAGGCACAAAAACTGTTTGTGTATTGATGGATCAATGTCAGGTGCTAGGACGTGGCGAAGCGGGTGGGTCTAATTATCAGAGTGCTGGGAAGACGGCTTTTGACTCGGTTAAATTAGCGATCGCGAAAGCAATGAAATCTACAAAACCCATAGAAGTTGCCTCAATTTGCTTGGGTTTAGCTGGTGTAGCCCGTCCGAAAGATATCCAATTAGTCCACAGTTTTATCGAACACTTGGGATTTAAAGATGCTCAAGTTGCTGTTTCTCATGATGCTTTAATTGCCTTGGTTGGTGGACTTGGGCATGATGTGGGGATTGTGGCTTTAGCTGGGACTGGCTCTATTATATTTGGACGTAACCAGCAAGGGCGTACTCAACGTGTCGGTGGCTGGGGTCATGTTTTAGGCGATGAGGGTAGTGCTTATTACATAGCTGTACGCGGTATGCAAGCGGCAATGAGAGCATATGATGGGCGATCGCCAGCCACAATTTTGGAACAAAGTCTCAGACACCATCTGCGGTTGGTCAATTTGGAAGATTTGGTGGAAATTATCTATCAACGCGGTTGGGGTGTGCGCGAGATTGCAGCAATAGCCCCAATTGTTGATCGCGCCGCTGCGTTAGGAGATGAAGTAGCGATCGCGATTATTGAAGATGCTGTGCAAGAGTTAGCACTGGCTACACACAAAGTGATTCAAGGGATTTTTCTGACAGAGCAGGTATCTATAGTTACGGGCGGGAGTGTGTGGGAGGGAAAATCTGGGATGCGGGAGCGATTTGCGTTGGCGGTGACGGAGCGATCGCCAATGGTACAAGTCATGTCTCCTCAAAATGAACCTGCTTATGGTGCTGCTTTGTTAGCAATGGCAGCGATCGGTAAAGGTGAACTTAATAGACATACACATTGGTGAAGAGAATCGTTAACTCAACTTAACGATCACTACTACCATTGACGGATATCACAACTTATAGGCAACTTAAATCCGTAATCTCCCCACACCTAGTGTAATAATAAAAGAGTGAGGAAAAGAACGGAAGTTAATTTATTAACGAGAGGGAATTATATGAACCTCAGAATTTTAGCCACGATTGCATTAGCTACACCCCTACTTTTTGCTGGTTCTGTTCGGGCTGATAATACACAAAATTTACAGAAGCTGTTGACAACTGGTTCATGTTACGGTTGTAATTTAGCCGGAGTTAACTTAAGCCGCGCTCATTTAATCGGTGCTGACTTGCGAAACGCCAATCTCCAAGGTGCAAATCTCACTAAAGCGAACCTAGAAGGCGCTGACTTGACTGGTGCGAATCTCAAAGGTGCGAATCTGACTTCGGCTTTTGTGAGCAATGTCAACATGAAGCAAACTAATCTTGACAACGTGAATTTTACCAGCGCCAAGATTCACGATTCTAACGTTTATCAAGCATCAATGAACAATCTCAATCTGACTAATGCCGACGTAGTGAATACGGGGATTGGTATTGGTGGAGAGGATGCAGAAATCCTAGATTGGAAATAAATCTATCAATCACAATGTATAAGTTTTGACAGCCCGGTTCCTCAGGAATCGGGCTTTAAATATTTGATCTTCTTGCAATTGCGAATTGGAAATGACCTCTAGCTTTTTCAAAGTCAAAAAAAGTAGTTTTAGACACTAGTTAAGAGACTCATGACAAGTGGTGCGGCAGCATGTAAAGTGACAGGGTTAGCGCGTCTCAAACCCTATTGACAGGCGGATCATAGTATGAAGTTAGAATTTGAAACAGCCGCCGCTAACACAGAGAGCATATACTGATCGTTCATAGCCGCTCGCCGTGTCTTTTGGCGAATACTGCGGCG
>JBBQRU010000148.1:0-12461 GCA_038214545.1 Cyanophyceae cyanobacterium
TCATCTTTTGTTGTGGGTTTTTAGTATATAAACGTCTACGTCCGGCATTTGCTGATGTGCTATAACTTTGATAATTTTTGGTTAAGAACTATTGTGGATCTAAAGATGTGATATCAGAAAGCGTGTGGTGCGATGAGTGAAGTTGCAATTTCATTAAAAAATGTCTCCAAGTGCTATAGGCGCTATGCTCGTCCGGTAGATCGCCTCAAGGAGATTTTGATCCCCAGTAAGAGTCGTGCTCAAGAGTTTTGGGCAGTACGGGATATTAACCTAGAGGTTCCTCGGGGTGAGACTTTAGGAATTATTGGTCAAAATGGCTCTGGCAAAAGCACATTGCTACAAATTATTGCTGGAACCCTCACCGCCACAACTGGAGAAGTTCAAGTTAATGGGCGAGTTTCAGCATTACTAGAGCTGGGTAGTGGGTTTAATCCTGAGTTTACAGGGCGGCAGAATGTATTTTTCAATGGGCAAATTTTAGGTTTAAGCCAAGGTGAGATAGAAGCTAAGTTTGACGATATTGCTGCTTTTGCGGAAATTGGCGATTTTATCGAAGAGCCAGTAAAAACCTATTCCAGCGGGATGGTAGTTAGACTAGCTTTTGCAGTTATTGCTAATACAGAGCCGAAAATACTTATAGTCGATGAAGCATTGGCTGTAGGAGATGCAAGATTTCAATCTCGGTGTATGAAACGAATTCGCCAGTTAAAAGATCAAGGAGAAACTATTTTATTTGTTTCTCATGATGCGGGCAGTGTCAAAATGCTCTGTAAGAGTGCGGTACTGATGAATCATGGCAGAATATTAGAAATAGGCGAACCCAAAGATGTAGTTAATCACTATATCGCTTTATTAAGCTCGGATCAAAATGAAGTAGAAGCTGAGGAAACAGAGCTTCTCGAAAATCAGGATGATTTTGTGAAGAGCGATTCAGGCACTCCCCTGCACAGACATGGAAACAAACTAGCTGTTATTAAAGATGTTAAAATTTGTGATTTAAATGCCAAAGAGTTAACCAAAGTAGAAACCGGAAAAACTTTCTGTGTAAAAGTTGTGCTGGAAGCGCAATCAGAGCTTTCAGATTTAATTGTAGGGATCTCAATTAGAAATCTCATGGGATTAGTAATTTATGGAACAAACACTCACGTTCTCAATGTCAAATTACCAGAATTAAGTTTATCTGAGCAATTAACAGTCAGTTTTCAAATGCCTTGTTATCTAAATAAAGGTGTTTATACAGTCACAGTAGGTATACATTCCGAAGAAGGTCTTAGTTATGACTGGATTGACGAGCTAGTCGTCTTTGAAGTCAATAATAGTATCTACTGCGATGGGTTAATTGATATGAAAGCAAATATTGATACTAACGAGACAAATTGTTATGTGTTTGCTAAGGAAATATAAAAAATATGTTTGAAGCAAATAATCCGGAAATTAATGTCGATGAATTAATGCAAAAGATTCGGGAGGAGGTGAATATGCGTCAAAGTCACTCTTCGCCAGTCGATGCAAGCTTAAATGTTCAACACTCAGAAATCGATTTCAGTTTTAGTCAAATTGATGGTTGGCTAAAAAATGCGGAATCTAGAGCTGAAGTCCGCACAAAATGGCCGGATAATTTAAAGCGTTTTCCGTTAAATCTAGTTCAAGGATTGCAAACAAGTGCTCTTAAAATCTTAAATTTCATCTTTAAAGATCAGCGAGAAGTCAATTTGAATTTAATCAATTCTTTAAAGGAGTCTGTAACACTCAACAAGCAACTAACTGCACAAATAACGACTTTGCAAGCACAAGTAGACAAGCGCTGGAATACCTTAGGTAATCGCCTTCAAGGAATGGAGTGGCGCTGGGATACTTTAGATAGCCGCCTTCAAAGAATAGAGCAGCACTGTAATGCTGTAGACAACCACCTTCAGAGCCTGGATCAATGCCGGGATGCTGCAGATAGCTGCCTTCAAGGAATGGAACCGCGCTGGGATGCTGTAGATGACCGCCTTCGGAGTATGGATCAATGCCAGAATGGTGTAGATAGACGCCTTCAAGCAATAGAGCAACGCTGGGATGCTGTAGACAGCCGCTTTCAGAGCATAGATCAACACCATCTCAAAAATGACAGTTATCTCAAAAATGACCTAATGCAGCAGAAGCGTCTGATTGCCTTATTTTTAGAAGAAGCAAGGCGGTTATCAGAATCCCTAAATCAAGAACAACTGCAAACCTTTATCAAGGAAGAAGAACATTCCTTAGACGCTTTTTATGTGGCTTTTGAAGACCAGTTTCGGGGCAGTTATGAAGATATTTATAACAGATTGAAAGTATATTTACCCTTAATTGAGGAAGCAAAAACTAACATCCCTTCATTGCCAATTTTAGATGTGGGCTGCGGGCGGGGTGAATGGTTACAGTTGCTACAGAAATCTGGCTATTCAGCTAGGGGTATAGATCTTAATAGGGTAATGATCGGGCAATGTCAAGAAAAAGGGCTGGAGGTGATAGAAGCAGATGTAATTGACTATTTGCAATCTTTACCAGATGCTAGTTTAGCGGCTGTGACTGGGTTTCATATTATTGAACATCTGCCATTTGAAGTATTAGTAAAATTAATAGATGAAACCGTGAGGGTACTTGCTAGTGGAGGCTTAGCTATTTTTGAGTCACCAAATCCAGAAAACTTAATTGTTGGAGCATGTAATTTTTATTCAGATCCGACTCATCGTCAACCGCTATTTCCGCCAACGATCAAATTTTTATTTGAGCAACGCGGATTTTTCGATGTAAACTTATTGCGTCTGAGTGAACATCGGCTCGAAGACACACTTGAGTTTGTGGAAGCAGATAATCCTCTCGCCTCTAAAGTAAATCCTCTCATTCAAATTGTTAAATCAAACTTTTATGCAGCACCTGATTTTGCCATAATTTCTAAAAAAGCTTAATTATGAGTGACATTCCAATTACATTCGTGACTCCTTGGTATGGAGATTTTGCTGGGGGAGCAGAAGTAGCAGCTAGAACTCTTGCAGAACAATTACACAAAAGAGGCTTTGCGGTGCAGGTTCTGACAACTTGTTGTCGTTCTCCCTTTGAAAGTTGGTGGCAAAATACCCTTTCGCCCGGAGTTGAAAAGATTAACGGTGTGACAGTACATCGTTTTCCCGTAAATCAGCCGCATGACGAAGATTTTCACCATGAAATTAACTATAAAATTATTCATGGAATGGAAATAGAGCCAGCGTCTCAACGCCGGTTTGTCGAGAATACTATTAATAGTAAGGAGCTAATTAGTTACGCCAAAGCTAATACACAAGGGCATCTAGTTATTGGTATGCCGTACACTCAAGGCTTAATTTATTCGTTAGTTAAATCATTAGAAGGTAGAGCCAGTGTTATACCTTGCCTTCATGATGAGCCTCAATTTAAATGGATTACTACAGCCGAAATGTTAGCTCAAAGTCGGCATATTTTTTTCTTAACAGAGGAAGAAAGAACCTTAGCTATCAAATATTATGGGCGTTCAATCGGTCGTCGGCTTGTTGAAAGTCCGGTAATTGGAGTAGGAGTAGAATTACCATTCACTTTTGAGCATCTAACTTCAAATAATTCCCAAATAAAAGATATTCGAGATAAGTATAATCTCAAAAATCAATTCTTTGTGTATGTTGGACGAAAAGATGTTGGTAAGAATATACTTGATTTAGTCAATTATTTCCGAAATTATCGTTTAGAACATGGAGAAGCGACTCTAGTTTTTCTTGGGGGAGGCGATGGGAACCTTGTGCCGAATGAACAAGGATTTTTAGACTTGGGATTTGTGCCAGAGGAAGATAAGTATTTAATTATTTCCCAAGCTTTAGGGTTAATTAACTTATCTCAAAACGAAAGCTTTTCCCTAGTACTAATGGAAGCTTGGCTTTGTGAAGTACCTGTTATTGTACATCAGGCTGGTGAAGTTACTACTGCACATTGCCGCAAAAGTCAAGGAGGTATATCCATTTCATCAAGCGATGAATTTGTTGGTGCGTTGAAGATTTTAAGCAACCAAGTTACAGGCAAAGCGATCGCAAAGTCTGGTAAGCAGTATGTAAAGTCTAAATATACCTGGAATTCGGTGATAGACATTTTTTTAAGGGGGCATATCAAGTATGAAGTTTTTAATTGACGGTCAAACTCTCTCGACACCAGAAATCAATCGCGGTATTGGTGTAGTTTTTAAGCGCATCTGCGAAGAACTAGTGCTTAACGATATTAGTAAAGAATGGCTGATTACTGTACGAAATATTTCAGATTTAAAGCATTTTAGTCCAGCAGTACAAAAAAAGCTGATTCCGATTACGGTTAGTGAATCATCAAATCAAGATGATTATCTAAAACAGACAATAGACTACAGTCAGGCTTTAAATAAAGTAGTGACTGAGTTAAAAGTCGATGCTTACTGGATTCCTAATCCATTAATGATGAATGTGATTTTACCTACTGAGTTATGTAATGTTACTATTTTTGCGACAATCTATGACCTAATCCCATTGATGATGTCACAGCATTATCTCGATCAGTGGCCTGTACATCAACAGATAGAATATCAGCGCAGAATTGAAAAACTATCTACTTGGGCAAATAAATTAATCTTTATTTCTCATAGTGCAAACAAGGACTTTGAAACAATAGCCCCACTGATATCCTCTAAATCAGCAGTAGTACCTTTAGCAGTAGATCATACAAAGTTTTGGTCGCATCTTTCAGTCAAAACGCCATCTTCAACTCGTTACGTATTATTTACAGGTGGCTTTGATGTGAGAAAAAATATGTTCAAAGCCTTAGAAGCTTTTTTTCATCTTGTTAAAGATAATGAGCAAGAATTTGAAAATCTTAAATTTTATGTTGTCTGTGCTTGTAGTGATGAAGCTAGACAAAATTATGAAAAATTAGCAGACCAATTAGGTGTTTTAGATAAACTTGTCCTCACAGGTTATGTGGAGGATGATGAGTTACCTGCACTTTATCAAGCAGCTAGCGTTTTCTTCTTTCCGTCGCGCTATGAAGGTTTTGGGCTACCTATACTTGAAGCATTAGCATGTGGATTACCAGTTGTAACTACTAAAGTTTCATCTATCCCAGAAATTATCGGAGATTTAGCCTATTACTGTTCGCCAGAAGATTCTCAAGACATGGCTATTGCTTTAAAGACTGCGCTTCGTGATGCTGAAAGCAATCAAAGCAGACGGCAAGAGTTTATTCACCAGGCTAAAAAATTTACGTGGGCTAAAACTGCTGCGAGTTACTGTAAAATATTTAATAATACTTTATTGACCGCGAATAAAATAGGCTTCACACGACATAAAATTGCTTACGTATCACCTTTTCCACCTCAGCGCTCAGGTATTGCTGACTATAGTTTTGAGATAGTACAGAATCTCAAACAGTATGTAGATATTACTATTTATCTAGAGGATGAAAAAAAGAGTGTTGCTGATAAGTTAGACTTAGAAACTAAACATATTTCTCTGTTGCCTCAAGAAATAAGTAAATATGACTGTGTTATTTACCATATTGGCAACAATACAAATTTCCATACAAAAATTTATAAAATGGCGTGGCAATATCCTGGTATTGTTGTGATACATGATTTCAATATTCATCCATTTCTAGCCGATGCATTTTTAGGTAAAGATGACGAATATTTATACGCAGATGCTCTTAGCAAAGGATATGGTGAGCTAGGAAAGTCTAGTTATCAGGCTGTTAAACTTGATGAGCTTCAACCGGAAATTTGGAAATTTCCGATGTCTCATGCTTTAGCAAAACGCAGTCTTGCTACTATTGTTCATAGTCGGTGGGTCAGAAAGGAATTACAAGAGATTGATAACGTTTGTGTAATTCCGCTTGGCTCTATTGACAAAAGTCGCGATTGTATTTTAAATGATAATTCTTTTAAAACACGCTTCGGAATTTCTCATCAGAATTTTTTAATCTCTACTTTTGGCTTTGTTCATAGACTAAAACGTCTACCCGAAATTTTGCAAGCTATAAAGATACTTCGGGAAAAGGGTTATCCTATACAATTACTGATTGCTGGTGAGTTAGTAGACCCATCGCTCAACTTAAAACAAGAAATTGAGTCATTAGGTATTTCAGATAGCGTTATTATTACAGGCTATCTCAATCCTGAAGATTTTGAAGCTGGTATGAGGTCAAGTGATATAGTCCTCAACCTCAGATACCCTAGCTTTGGAGAGTCTTCAGCTTCCTTGATGACAGCATTGGGTTACGGTAAGGCTTGCATTATCAGTGACTATCACCAGTTTGCTGAACTACCAAATTCTGTATGTTGGAAAGCAGAGATAGGTGAGATGGAAGTACCGCAACTAGTTGCTTACATAGAAGAATTGATGCGTAATCCAGCGGCTCGAAAGCAATTAGGTAAAAATGCAGCTTTTTTTGCTGCTAATTATTCCTCCTATGAAATTGCTGCTAATTTGTATACTGGCATTATCGAAAAAGTTTCTCAGCAGGTGATCATTCCGCTTAAGTCTAAGATAGAAGTTTAATTTTCAACTGGATGTCTTTAATAAAACCAATACACAGGTAACTATGATGATGCACTCTTCGTTAAATTTAATTAAGAATTTTTTTAACAAATTTTTGTCTCAAGATGTGAGATTGCCGATTTTACCTAGTACTAATATTATGGATACTCTTGATTTATTGGAGCCAAACAACTTAACAGAAGAAGATTATGTTAAGTTATCATATATAGTTTTACTTCAGAGAAAAATCGATCCCGTCGGCATGAATTATTGGATCGAAAAAATCAAACATAAAAGTTTTAACTACAAAGATTTTTTAGATACAATAATTAGTAGTCCTGAATTTATAATGCACTACAAAATACCTTTTGAGGTAATGCTGCATCAAGGAAGAAAGTCTTGGTGCCAATCTTTAGAAAAATTTGATCTCATCTTGGATATTGGCGGAAGTAGCCCAAACATTGCCGAAGGTGCTTTGATAGAATTAGGTTACACTCATAAGCCAAAAGAAATAATTATCTTTGATCAACCAGAAGATAGACAATATTGGGGCAAACCTAAATTTCCTCAAGATAGAGATTACGAATTTGGATGGGGTACCTTGAGGTATGTTCATGGTTATGCCGAAAAAATTGATACTTATGAAGATCTAAGTAATCTTCGGTTTGATCTAATCTTTATGGGTCAAACTATAGAGCATATTCAAAAAGATAGTCTTGATTTAGTCTTGACTTGGGTCAAAAAACATCTCAATACGGGAGGAAAGTTTGTCTTTGATACTCCTAATCGAGATATTACTAAAATACAAATGCCAGATAGTTATATAGATGAGGATCATAAATATGAATATGTTCCATCTGAGATGGAGAGCATTGTCAATCGAAATGGATTAATTGTTAATAAAAAGTTTGGCATATTAGATATGCCAAAAACTTCAATAAATCAAGAATTTAATCCTTTGGAAGTATACAATACGAAGAGTTTAAACAATAATCCTGAAACTAGTTATGTATTTGCTTTTGAGTGCATTGCTAAAGAATAAATCTTTCATCGGCAAACCTTTCACAGACTTTTTATATAACTCTATTTCAATAAGATTTTAGCAAAACTTATTTGATTTATTCATTGTTGGATGTAACGCTGTGCTCGTTAACAAAGCGGAGCGCAAAAATATCGGACAGTTAAAATAGCTATTTTTCAAGTTTTGGATAGAATAAACCAACAAATTATACCGACATAGTCTAAAAATAACGGATAAATTGCCTGAATATTGTATTATTATTTGGAAGCAAATCTTTATTTTCATCAATGAATTAAAAAATAGTCGAAATCATTAAATTAGGTAGTTTATCAGAAAATATTTATAATCCACATGAATTCAATCAATCATCTTTTTTTAGAATCTGCTAATCAGTCAGATGTCAGTAAATTTTCTGGAGTTAATGTCTCCGGCTATTTAACTGCTGAATCTGGAGTTGGTCAAGCTGCACGAGGCTATGTTAGAACCTTAAAAATTTGTGGTCAAGAACTTACACTTTTAGATTTTTCTGCATATGTACCAAGTCGTAGAGAAGATAATACTCTCAGTAATTTTAGTTTAGATAATCCTTATCCCACTAATTTAGTCTGTATTAATGCTGAAGAAATTCCGTATTTTTTGAAACACATCGGTTCACAGTATTTTGAGGAAAAATATAATATCGGTCTTTGGGCATGGGAATTACCAGAGTTCCCCACAGCATGGTTAGATAGATTTGATTATTTTGATGAGATTTGGGTTGGTAGCAACTTTATGTACCAATCTATTGTTAAGAAATCCCCAGTTAGAGTAGTTACTGTTCCGCATATAGTAGACATCGAGCTTCAAGCTAAATATTCCAAGGCAGATTTTGGTATATCCTCTTCAGAGTTTGTCTTCTTATTTATATTTAGCACTTTCAGCGTTTTACCCAGAAAAAATCCTCTGGCTGTCGTGGAAGCCTTTTTAAAAGCTTTTCAGCCAAACGAGCCAGTAAGATTAGTTTTAAAGTGCATTAACGGCGACAACGATCCAGAAAATTTTGGGCTGCTTCAAGATTCCATCACCGATTCTAGAATTACCCTGATTAATCAATATTTATCCAGAGACGAGACTAATGGCTTACTTAGTGTATGTGATTGTTATGTATCACTACACCGCTCAGAAGGATTCGGTTTAACCTTAGCTGAAGCCATGTTTTTAGAAAAGCCGGTCATTGCTACTGGCTGGTCCGGCAACATGGACTTTATGACCGTAAATAATAGTTATCCAGTTGAATATGAATTCACTCAACTGCAACAAGATTACGGTCATTACAAGCAAGGACAATTTTGGGCAGAACCGAATATTGCTCACGCCGCGCAGTTAATGCGCCAAGTTTACTCTCAACCAGCAGAAGCCAAGAAAAAAGCCCAGCGTGCTGCAGTAGATATTCGCTTAACGAACTCGCCTCAAGCGGTGGCACAAATCGTTAAGGCACGTCTAGATGTCATTCCCCAATCACTGGCAAAAAGAGCGAAAATTATCCAAACTCAGGTGGAATTAGAGCAATCGCGACTAGAACTACAGCAAACTCAGGTGGAATTGGAGCAGTCGAAAGCAACTATTGATGCAATGCATACCAGTAAATTATGGAAGTTACGTAAATCATGGTTTAAAATTAAACAGGCGTTAGGATTGAAAATAGATGACTGAGCAGGAACTTCTACTGAATCAAACACAAACAAACACAGCCAACGAGCTAGCAGGATTAAAGTTCCAACTAGAAAAAACGAAGACGGATTTAGAGCGATCGCAAGCAATTATCACTTGGATGGAGACAAGTAAATTTTGGAAATTACGCGCCAAAGTTATTAAGTTTAAGCAAAAGCTTTCAGCTTTTGTATCGGTCGCTCCCAAAAACAGACAATTGCCGGAAACTCCTTTTCATACTTCAAAATCATTACTACCTGTAACTCATTCTCTCAAAGTGCCTCAGGAACCGACGATATTAATCATCGGTGAAAGAAGCATACCGCAATGCTTACGCTATCGCATCCACCAAAAAATAGAACAATTACAGTATATCAACTATAAAGTTAGCTCAATCAGTTGGACTGATTACTTCTCGGCTCATCAGCAGATCCATTTTTGCCATATTGTCATTTTCTATAGAGTTCCTGCTTTGCCAGAAGTTATTGAACTGATTAATTATGCCGAACACTTAAAAAAGATCGTATTTTTCGATATAGACGATCTAGTTTTTGATTTAGATAGCTATAGCTTAATCCTTCAATCTCCCCACCTGCAACTTTCCTCCGAAGAAATATCAGGACTGATTAATGGTGCAAAGCTTTACCGAGAGTCAATGTCATTATGTAAATATGCAATTTCTTCGACCCCTACTCTAAGCAAAAAAATGGCAGAAGTTGTCGGTGCTGGTAACTGCTATATTCATCGTAATGGTTTAGATTCTGTAATTAATAATTATTTGGAATTTAAGTTACCAAAAATACCTAGAAATTATATTTCTATTTTCTACGGTAGTGGAACAAAAACACACGATGCTGATTTCCAAATTGTCAGTTCCAGTTTAGTAGAAGTCTTAACAAAACATTCAAATGTTCGCCTCACATTGATCGGTTATCTTAATTTGCCTGAATCGCTCTTACCCTACTCAGATAGAATAGATCGTATTCAATATTTGCAGATAGAACCATATCTTGAATTTTTATCGCAAGCAGATATTAACATTGCCCCCTTAGAAGCCGGAGTCTTCCCAGACTCTAAAAGTGAAATTAAGTGGTTAGAAGCTGCCTTATTGAAAGTTCCTTCTGTTGTCAGTGCTACCCAAACATATCTTGAAGTTGTAGAGGATGGAGTTGATGTCTTTCTCGCCACCACTACTCAAGACTGGTTTGATAAACTTGATGCTTTAGTCAGCAACCCAGATTTACGTCATCAAATGGCAGAGCAAGCTTACAATAAAGCTACAACTAAATATAATCCGGTTACACTTGCAGATAATCTCAAGTCGATTTTCAATGATGCCATTGAGCGCTCTATTATTCAAGGCACAGCTATACTTGAAGACAGAAGTAAACGCAAAAAATTACTATTTGTAAATGTACTTTATCCACCTCAATCTCTAGGTGGTGCCACAGTAGTTATGAAAAATATTGTGGATACGCTCAAAAATAAGCGAGAAGACTACGATTTATACGTTTTTACCTGCGATGTCAGAAATCCACAGCCTTACCAATTAACTGAGTACACTCAAGATGAAATTCATGTGACATCTTTAAGCGTTGGTATGAGTGCTGATATCGATTGGCGTTATCAAGATGCCGCAGTTTATGAAATTTTTAAGCAATATTTAAATTTCCATTGTCCTGATTTAATTCATTTTCATTGTATTCAACTTTTAACAGCATCTCTATTAGTAGCAGCAAAAGAATTAGAAATTCCTTATATTGTCACTGTCCATGATGCCTGGTGGCTTGGCGATCGCCAATTTTTGATGGATAATAATGGCAACGAGTGCGATCCACAACTGAACGATCCACTAATTGCAGCTCGCTACACAGACGACATTAATAACTCAATTGTCCGCCGTCGCTATTTAGCAAAATATCTAAATCAGGCAACAGCTTTACTTGCCGTTTCCAACTTTCAGGCAGAACAGTACCGTAAAAATGGTTTCACCCAAATAAGGGTAAATCGCAACGGGATTAAATCTCAACCGCCATTACCGAGAAAAATAGTTTCTCCTAATAAGGTTCGTTTAGGTTTTGCTGGTGGCATCTGCACGCATAAAGGCTATTACTTCCTGAAACAAGCAATCCTCTCTGCGGCTCTTCAAAACACAGAACTAACGGTAATTGTAGTTGATTTAGATACAATTGAAGGCTCGGTTAGGCAGGAAAAATGGGGTTCTACTCTGGTAAAATTTATCTCCAAACTGTCGCCAGAAAAAATGCCAGACTTTTTCAGTAGTATTGATGTTTTGCTAGCTCCATCTTTATGGACAGAAAGCTTTGGATTAATTACTCGCGAAGCTGTGCAAGCAGGAGTCTGGGTAGTTGCTGCTAACAAAGGAGGATTAACAGAAGATATTCGCCCTGGAATTGATGGAGATATATTTTCACCAGAAGGTACTGATGAGTTAGTTGCTATTCTTCAAAGAATAGATCGAGAACCAGAAAAGTATCATCTACCTGTACCGCCAGCAAATCATATTAAAACTATTGAGCAGCAAGTAGCTGAATTAGAAAAAGTGTACGATGAAATCTTAAATAAATATGTCTAAATAAACACATGTTTGTAGTAGCGCTTTAATGCAACTGCGAACCGTAAATTCATCAGAGCGACTTTTCTTCACATACCTAATTAATTAAAGCATTTTGACTTATCAAAAATGAAAGATTAAACAATGAATTTGTCTACTATTAAGGAAAAGCTCAATCAGTTTAAGCGTATTTGCCAAGAACGAGGAACGCAAGGAACTGCGATATTTGTATATAAAAGTATTAAAGCAAAATTAACGAAAAGAATAAATTATCAAAAATGGATCGCCAAGAATAATTTATCTCGGAGAGATATTGCTTCTGCTCGCCAGCAAGTATCTCAATGGCATCAACCTAGATTTTCAGTAATTATTCCTGTTTATAATGTAGAGGCAAAATGGTTAAAAAAAGCTATTGAATCTGTAATTGCTCAGATATATCCAGAATGGGAAATATGCATTGCTGATGACGCTTCTACCCAGCCTCATATTCGTGATATATTGGCTAAGTATATTGAAAAAGACTCACGAATAAAAGTTACATTTAGACTAGAAAATGGCAATATTTCTGCTGCAAGTAACTCGGCTTTAGAGTTAGCCACAGGAGATTATGTGGCACTTTTGGATCATGATGATGAACTAGCAATTAATGCTTTAT
>JBBQRU010000149.1:0-12291 GCA_038214545.1 Cyanophyceae cyanobacterium
CGCGAGCAAGCGAATCGATTAACCAGAGTGCCTTTAGCGCTCCAAGTGGATGCGTCAAGAACATAAGGGCAGTATAAACACCTTAATTTTAGGCTCAGCCTGCCCGCCCAAACTTTTTCCGATTCGAGAACAATCTAATCACCACAACTTAACGAACTGAAGAAAACCGTAATTGACGCTTCATACCAACGCCATCCGTGAACGAAACAGGGTCCAAGCCAACGATTCAAGGGCATTATGCGATTCGAGATGAGCAGAATCTGCAAGGTATTGATGCTCCTATAGATGTCAAGGTTTTTTGGACTCTAAGGATGCATCACTTCAGGCACTTCAGGAGTCGAGCGCGTTTTGCGAATGATGGAATAAATCTCTCGTGCCACATAGCGTTTGAGACAGCGAATAATCTCTCGTTTCGACAATCCTTGTGCTGTCCGACGAGCAACGTAGTCCTGGGTTGGCTGATGCCATCGCATTCGGACAATCACCACCCGAAACAGGGCAGCATTGGCTTGGCGGTTGCCCCCTCGGTTGAGGCGATGGCGCTGAGTTTTGCCTGAAGAAGCGGGTATCGGACAGACCCCGCACATCTTGGCAAATGCGGCTTCTGAATGGACTCGTTCCGCATGTCACCAAAGGTGATCAGCATCTCGGCGGCGGTATCGGGTCCAATGCCAAAAGCTTGCACCAAGTCTGGAGCCGCGTCGCGTGTGAGGATGGCGAGGTGCTGGCTGTGCGTTTCAATCTCGTCATGCAACTGTAGGGTGCTGAGTAGCATTGGACACTGTTGGCGAAATATTTCTTTACAATTTTGGCAAGAAATATTGTGAGCAAAATCAGGTTGCTTCCATAGCGATAGAATAATTAAATTCTGTTGAAATAGTAAATTGCTACAATGTCGATGCACCCCCAAAATATCCCTGATATACCTCAACAAACTGTAGAGGTAGCACGCGCATCTTTCCCCAAAGGGAATATTTACATGCAAATCCGGGATAACTTGGGAAGTATTTTTGACTCAGAAGCATTTTTCGACCTGTTCCCCACTAAAGGGCAGCCAGCATATGCACCTTGGCGGAAGCGCGTTAGTATGTATTATGCAATTTGTAGAGAAATTATCTGACCGACAAGCGGCAGATGCAGGGCTATTTCATTCTAAAATTGAGGATTGTATGGTATGGTCCAGAACAACTTTTTCAAAAACATCTACTCCCGTGAGCCAAATCGCAATTCTATCCGCGTTTGCCGAACTAGAAGACCCGCGTCGTCGTGCAGGACAACGCCATAATCTTCCGTTGTGTCTAGCACTATTTACCCTAGCAATTGCCGCAGGCAATAAAGGGTTTTTAGCAATTGGAGATTGGATTAAAAGCTACCGTACACAATTAATTGAACTGTTAGACCCCCCCAAAAATCGACTGCCTTCTTACAGTACAGTCCGTCGTGCTTTATTGCACATCAGTGATTCTCAGTATTCTGCATGTCTTGCCCGATTCTTTGATGTTAAGCCTGTAGCCGGAGAAACCATCGCCCTGGATGGGTGTCACTTAAAGCATAAAATGGCGGGATCTGTAAACCATAACTTGGCTACGAAATCACGAAAATAGTTCATTATAGCCAATAGAACAATTAAGCTTTCTATCATAACGTGGCGTTGAGTTCTCAAAATCAAGCATAATAAGGCGATGAGTTCTTTTGGGAAATTGCTTGCCAAATCTCACGAGGAAGCAGATATTTTTGGGGACTTTCAGACAAGATATGATTGAAATGCCAAGTTATGCTAGATTTTAGCAAGAAGAAAAATAAATCATTCCGACAGTCAAATAGCTCAAACCCTGATCCAAAAAGCATTTTCAGTGGATGGGAGGTAAAACTTGAACCTCATAGAATTTGAACAATGGTGTCAAACACTTAATTTGCCAAAAGCAACCATTGAAGCGATTGCATCAATTCGTGTTGCGCCACCAGCCCGTCGCGTACAGGGACGTGCCAACAATGTCAGTGGAACTTATCCATCCCAGAAAATGGGGCTGACAATTGAATTTGAAAGCCACAAGGTGGAATTGTGGGCGATCTACTTGATGGAACATGACGAGAATGTAAAGAGAGTTTTACGACCAACCCTCCTCCTTTAAAATTCAGTACACCAACAAATCTGGGCGTAAGATCGGTCACTATCTGTAGCGAACTGTAAACATCCGGGCATGAAACTGCAAACAAGCCAATTTTGAAACCACATTAACTGCAAATAAGAGGGGTCTCAAAACCACATTAGGTGCAAATTAAACCACATTAGCTGCAAACAAACCACATTATTTGCAAACAAACCACATTATTTGCAAATAAGCTGTAACCCTTATAAACAGGTATTTTTAGAAAAACCGTCCCAAAACCGTCCAGATTAAACGTTCTTTTAAGCTGGACACATATGTCTATTTATTTATAGATAAAATGTACACATTTAAACAAAAAAAATTCTATACAGGTATTTCCCGAATGGTACGTAAGTTAAATTTAATTTCTTTCAGAGGCATACAAAGGAATTCCAATTTTTAGCATCTGGTCTCTCAAATCTTCTGTTCGACCAGGAGGTAATTGAGAGCGTAGAAAACAGTTAATCTCACTTGTGCGTACATTTAATAATTCAGCTAGTACTTTAGCACTGTAGCCATGCCGTATCAAACGAGGTTCTAAATCGTTAAGCCCAACAGCCAAGACAGCTTCAACTATTTCAAGAGTGACTGGTTTAGTTGCAGCCTTATAAGCATCTTCAAATAACCTTTGCAAATAATGCTCGATTTGCAGAGGAGTCGTCAATCGTTCTGCCAAAAATGTAATCGCCTCATCAGTAATCAAATCTTCAGATAAATGATCTTCATGAATACACTCACTCAATAACCATTTTATATACGAAACGCAATGCCCTCGGATACCTTCTAAGCTAAAAATATTTGTTCTCGCACCAATTTCTTCTAATGATGGTCGGCGCAAATCATTTTTCAGCTTAGGATGCCCTACCAAAACTACAGATAAAGTACCACCATTGCCACGTACCAATTCAATAATTCGCTTAATTTCCACTAAAGTAGTATGCTTGAGATCGTGAGCTTCATCCACAAAAAGCACTACAGTTTTGCGGCATTTTTGAATTAAGGCTAACAATTTGCGTTCCCTAAGTTCTGGTTGCGTGGGTGGTTTGGCATCTTTTTCCGTACTTAAGTCCCAAAATAAAGCAGTCAATAAAACAGATATACTGACTTTAGTTTTATCAACTGCAAGGCTACGGGAGATAATAATGTCTTTTTCGGATACCAACTCCAATTGCAGTCGTTTAAGAGTAGTAGTTTTACCACAACCAACAACACCTGTTATGGCAATTAATCGACATTGTCTAACTTGGGATTTAAGTTCTTTAAAAAGATTTGTCTGTTCTTCAGTCTCAAAAAAACCTACATGGTCTAAGGTACGTTTGAGACCAAAATAATTCATGACATCACTCAACATGGTGCGTACCGGGTAAGGGGTTAAAGAAATCTTTGACTTGTCTCATTACCTCCTGCTTATCCAAAGTGTTGGTGCAAACCGCATCAATATAAGCCATTTGCTCAGATGTTAATTTGGCTAATGGGCGTGCTAAATATTCAGCAATAGCAAGTTTTGCCGCAATGATCGTGCCGAATTTCTGCTCGGTAAAAGGGTTGGATTCAACAAAGGGCTGTACTTTAAGTTCATTCGTACTATTACGCATAGAAGATATACCTTCTATGCCAGAAGTGTTGAATGTTAAGAAAAAAGCGATAAAAATAGCCCGAAATATGTTATATCTTGGGCTAGAAAACTAATTTTATTTGTTGATAGTGATTATAAACTCATTCCCAAAAATTGTCAAAGGTATTCTCCAAGGATTACCCCGAAATGATTATCCAGTATTGAATAGTCGTCTATTTTTTGAGTGTTGGCTATCTTCTGCCCTGGATAACAGTTTAACAAGCATGCGAGATTTATTTAAAAGATTAAATAATACAGGATTTGAAGTAGATATCTCTACATTCTCAAAGGCAAGTTCTCACCGCAGTCAAAAACCCTTTCAAGAAATATATCACAAATTAAACGAGTTAATACAGAAGAAAGAACACAAAAAATTACATGATAAATATGCCATTTGTCCGATTGATTCAACAATTATTACTTTGACAAGTAAATTGTTATGGATTCTAGGTCATCCAAAGCGTCAAACTTTTTAGTTCTTTGAATCTAGCGACAGGAAGCCCTGAAGATAACTTCATCAATTTTGGTCATAATCATGATTACAATTTTGGTGCAAAAATGATGTCTAATTTGCCTACAGATGCTGTTGGGGTAATGTACAGGGGATTTGCGGGACTAAAATTCATCCAAGATTTGGTACAAGAAAAAAAATACTTTGTTTTACGTATTAAAAACAATTGGAAATTAGAATTTGAGGATGCAACTGGATTAATTAAAGTTGGCGCATCTGAAGATGCTCAAGCATATAGGGTGATTAATTTTTGCGATTTAGAAACGAAAACTGAATTTCGTTTAGTAACTAATTTACCTGCGGATGGAGAGGCAGGTGTTAGTGATGATGAAATTAGAGAGATTTATCGACTACGTTGGGGAGTTGAATTGTTATGGAAGTTTTTAAAGATGCATTTAAAACTTGACAAATTAATTACTAAAAATGTCAATGGTATCACCATACAAATTTATGTTAGCTTGATAGCATATTTAATTTTACAGCTAGTATCTATACCAGAACAATGGGGGAATAAACTATTAGATAAATTTCGCTATTTACAATGTTGTATGTGTCAAAAAATTAGTTATGTTCATTGGTTTGAGGAGATAATGCTATGTTGATAAATTTCGGCTTTTTAGAGTTAGTTTAACGATGAATGTAAAGTTTTGTATCAGCATTCAACATTTCTGTCCCAAAAGCATCTCCGAAAATAAGCACGATTCCGCCTGAAGTTAAACCGGAAGTCCCGAAGCCTCAGCCAGTAGAAAAGCCCGAGTCTCAAAAAGCTACTCCGAAACCGGCTCCAAAAATAGTAGAGCGATCGCCCCAACCAGATTCTGTCAAACCTAAACCCGAACCCACAAAAGCAGAACTTTCAGATATTCCAAGTCGCAGTTCAGAGAAAGGTAATTGCAAATGTCCTTACGATGTGGATTCTGCCGGTCATCTTTGCGGCAAGCGATCGGCTTTTTCAAAACCTAAAGGCGAGCATCCTGTTTGTTATAAGTAGGGATGGGATGGAGCGATCGCACCTCCTAAACTCAATTATTAAGATTTGTTACAATTTTCCTGGCGCTAAAATAAGAGTGATCGCTCCCAAGTTCAATCAGTTTTTTCGGTACATGCGCGACCTGAAACAAGAATCGCAGGCAATTAATCTTCTTGACATACCTAAATATCTGACTATTTTAAACATTTAAAATCTGCTCAATCATTCGATTTGCTTGCGATGTGTAGCTGCCACCAAACAAGTTGAAGTGGTTGATGATGTGATAGAGGTTATACAGGGTTTTGCGGTGTGCGTATCCTGATTCTAAGGGGAAGACAGCGTTGTAGCCTCGGTAGAAGTCGGCTGGGAAACTACCGAAAAGTTCACTCATGGCTAGATCGACTTCGCGATCGCCAAAATAAGTTGCCGGATCAAAAATTACTGGTTCTCCTGTACTCGTAAATCCAGCGTTTCCTCCCCATAAATCTCCGTGAACTAAGGAGCATTGAGGTTTGTGGTTAAGGAGTTGCGGGATAGCTGTGAGTAGTTTGTCTTGTAGGGGAAAGTTGCCGCCGCGTTGGCGAGCTAGTTGGAATTGATACAATAGGCGGTGTTGGGTATAAAAGTCTATCCAGTTGGCTGTCCAAGTGTTGATTTGTGGTGTGGCTCCGATGGTGTTATTTTGTTCCCAACCGAACTCTTGACCGATCGTGATTTGATGCATTGCTGCTAGGTTTCGCCCCATTACTTCCCAATTCGCTTTGGTTGAACTCAGTTCTAAGCATTCTAGAACTAGGTACGCTGAGGTTGCAGCTACACCCCAACAAATTGGTAGAGGTACGCGAATTGATGAAGTGGCTGATATTTGTTTTAGACCCACAGCTTCAGCCGCAAACATGGCGATTTGGTCGGCTTGATTGAGTTTGACAAAGTAAGTTGCTGTGCTAGAGCTAATAATATAACTTTGATTGATACAACCACCACTGACCACTCGGCGCTGCTGAATCTGAAAGTTTTGGTTTGTGACCTGGCTAATATCAGCGGCTATTTCTGTCCACATAGTTTACTTTGGTAAAAAAAATAGAGTAGATACTTGTAGTTTAAACAAGCATTTTCCATCTGTGAATGAGAGAAGCACTACCAACTCACATTAACCAAAGCAGGATGTTTTTGCCAGATTAAAGGTAATAGTCAAGCAGTGGATGACTATTGGTGTCGAGCGCTGATTGAATAAGCGCGATCGCACCTTAGATTTGCAGTCAACTCGACATAGACAATCTGTGCTTTGGACGAAAGCTAGCCGCTATCTAATGCGATCGCTCACAATACCAATCCTGTATAAAGCTGCATAGAAACTATGCTTACCTAGCAAAGCTTTGGCTCAAATAGTTATGTGTAGCCTCGTGCAAAAATGGTATTGAACGTGAGCGATCGCATTTTATGTGCATTTAAGCTTATGCTAAAACCTGCTGAACGGTAATATTTTTCAATAGACCCTCACAGGAATCGACTAATAAATCAATTACCAAATTAAATCCTTCTACGCCTCCATAATAAGGGTCTGGAACTTCTTCAAGTTTATATTTTGATGCAAATTCACACATTAGATAAACTTTACGATGATACTGTTTTCCTATATCTAGAAGTAATATATCTTCGTAGTTTTGTTTGTCCATAGCTACTATCATGTCAAAGTCTTGAAAATCCAAAGCACGAAATTGACGAGAACTTCCACTTAGGGATATTCCTAATTTTTTCAGAGCAGTAGCAGTCATACGTTCATCAGGTGATTCACCAATATGGTCGCTGCATGTACCTGCAGAGTCACAGAAAATTTGATTGCTCAAGCCTTTTTTTTCGAGCAAATGTTTCATAATGTTTTCTGCCGAAGGCGAACGACATATATTTCCCAAACAAACAAACAATAACTTGTAAGTCACAAATACTCCTTAATTACTCAGGGTAGCAATAATGCATTTTCACATCACTTTTTATTTGCCAGTTTGAAGATATACCAGCATGAAATGTGACTAGATCGCCTTTATGGATATGTATTGGCTCTCCCCAAATAGGATTTACTACAACCTCACCTTCAAGAAAGTAACATAGCTTATCTGCGCTATAAGTTTGTTTAAACTCAGATACCTCTTTTTTCCAAATGGGATAGTCAAAAATACCTAAGTCTTGAAGTTCTTGTTCGCTTTGTCGAGCTATCTGAGCTGCATAGCAATAGTGTTTTTTAATATCACTTTTTACATCCCAAGTACAGGATAAACCAGCAGGAAAAGTAACTAAATCTCCGCCAACTATTCGCACTGGTTCTCCTCCCTCAGGAATAACAAATACTTCACCTTCTAAGAAATAGCACATCTCAGATACTTCATAAATTGCTGGAAATTTTGATGGCTCTTTCATCCAAATCGGCCACTTATATACGTCTAAATGCTCTAGTTCTACTTGAGTAGGCTGATGTTCGACTTTAATTTCCATAATGAGATTGCCTTTGGTTTAGGTTAGTACGATTTAGCTTTGCTAACTGTGAGCTTTGAGAATTTGATAAATAGACGCTCTCAATCTATTTCTCTGAATAATGACCATTAGTTGAAACTATTGGTATAAACTGTCTATTAGACTCAGATTTATTGGACTGATCAAATTTTGTACTTTTATCCCATATATTAGTTTTACATTCCCAATCAAATTGCAACATCAGATGTTTCAAAGGAAAGTAAACTGGACAAATATCAGGCTTGAATATAGAATCAGTATTACCAGCACAACAAACAAATAAAAGTGATTCTCTTTTAAAACCATAATCCATCATAATCTTGCATATATTTTTAAAGTTGTTCCCCGACATACAACCACTATCCGCAATAATCAATCTTGAATATCTATCTAATATTTCTTGGTCAATTCTTAATGGAAACTCACTTGTCAGAGGGATTTTTATAACCTCAACTGGTAAAGGTTTTCCGCATCTTGATAACTTGTGAGATAAATGAACGGCTAAGACTCCTGAATACTCTGCGCTTAATTGTAATATTCCCGTACCATCAATTACAAACTCTCTTTCTCTGATCTCCGTAATTATCAAATCGATAATTGCTTCTTCCCACTCTTTGGTAATTTTAATTTGATTTAACATTTTTCTCGTATTTCTACTGTTATTTCAAAATTTAACCGTAAGAATACTTAAAAGTAAAGCCCCGTACAAAAAATCTATCTTAAGATAGATAAAATGCAATCGACACAAAGCACGAATAATTATTCCATAAGTCAACCTTAAGTTGCAGAAGCTCCTCAAACAGAGTCAGCTACTCGCTTCAAACACTTGCTACAGAGCCACAGTCTTCCGCACAGCCAGTAGTCCAAGCACCAGAGCGAAAAGAAGTTATTCCAAAATTTGCTCCGAAAATAAGCACAATTCCGTCTGAAGTTAAGCCGGAAGTAGTAAAGCCGCAGCCAGTAGAAAAGGCAGACTCTGAAAAAGCTACTCCGAAACCAACTCTGAAGATAGTTGAGCGATCGCAAGAACCAGATCCTGTCAAACCCAAACCTGAATCCGAGCCAGTCAAAACCAAACCCGAACCTGCAGTCATTTGCACTTGCCTCAGATAACCCAATTCGCAGCCCGAAGCACGGTAATTGTGATTGTTCATACGATCGCGATTCTATTGGTCATCTTTGCAGAAAGCGATCGGCATTTTCTAGATCCAATGGCGATTGTCCTGTTTGCTACAAGAGGTGATGGGATGGAGCGATCGCACCCCAAATTTGCACTCAACTAGACGCAGATAATCTACGCCAAGGGTAAAGCTGCTCTGTGGTGCAATCGCTCGTAATTTATCGGTATTTATACAGAGCGGATTGAGAAAATAAATATTACTTCCCAATATTTGCGGATGACAACGCTCTTCAATGGCAGCTAGCGTGTAGTAAATTGCATCTAATTTACTGTCTAAAATAACATGTCTTACTGTTATCATAACTCCTGTTGTGCATTGAAGAGATGAAGAAATTACTAGCGGCTTTGTGCATATCTTTAGGGATAGTAATAGTTACGGGATTATCGTCTTCAGCACAAGAAAACCAAGAATGTAATTTTACCTTTGAAGGAGAGACTTACTCTGGCACTATGCAATCTGGCTTCTGCGAACAATTCCCTTTAACTTGGCGCACTGCTTACAAACACGTTCCTGAGATGTACTTACAATATGTTTTTACAGCTAAAGACGCAGGCATGAAGGAAGATTGGGATACGGCTATTATTAATGCTGGAAGGGCGTTAATTGTAGTACCAGATGACTATAACGCGAAAATAATATTAATGGCTGCGACTTCTGCTAAGAAAATTCGCCAGGGCAAAGATACAATAAAATTTGATAATCAAGATGTAAGTCCAGCAGAATTCTGGAAGATGATTACAGGCTTTCACATTTATTGTGTGGAAGGTTGTACAAACCAAAAAGATTAAAGTTCTCTAAATGATAAATAATGCGCGATTTTATCTGGAGAAATCACGGTACACAGCGGTTAGCTAAAAATTGACTATACACCATAAATCACATTATAGTACAAATATACTAATACAATGATGAACTATGACACCAGAACAATTTGATGCATTACTTGCAGTACTCAGCCAACAGACACTTGCCCTCGAACGCCTTACTGATGCAGTCGAACGCTTAGCGCCTACGACAACAGCAGCGCCAAACTACACCCGTTCTTTAGAGTCTTTCAAAGTTTTTGACTGGGAATCTATCGGCGTAACCATCGAACGATCAGATCCATATGGACCTGCAATTGTCTCATGGCGCGGACAGCAGTTTGTTAGGCGCTCCCCGTCCAATAAGTTTGGTGAAGCGATTTGGTACAGTCGCTCTATCGGGAAAGATGAGAATGGCGAAAACCGTTACGAGCGGTTGATTACGTTTAAGCCATTGTCTAAAACTGAAGTTGAACCAGTGCCGGAGAAAGTCAGACGGATAGTGGCATGAGTTGTGTATGAGCGATCGCTTGTTTTCTCATAGAGCGATCGCCACTCCACTGTAAAACAATCGTTTAAAATTTTGGCAACTTGGCAACATGTTCTGATGATAATAAGTGACTCTTTTCTATATCATTATGCTAACCAAAAACTATGAAAATCTGTGACTTACCATTTTTATTGGAAGTTTGGGAAGTGTCTGAAGCAACTGGAGGTTCCTCTAAGAATCATAAAGGTCTACAGTTCGGACAGATAAATCCTGATGGTACAGTTTCCCCGCTTTATCCCGATCTTCCTGATGGCAGTATTTACCTATACACAGCTTGTGGCGGCTACAGTTGCACTAATGCTTTTAAAACACCTGACGGAACCATAAAATACTACAGTGAGCCGACAGCACTCGCAAAGATGAATTTTTCAATTAAGTAGGTAGGCACAACAAAAGCAAGGTCTAAAGAATCTCGCTGCGATCGCAACCGAATACTATAAGCCTACAGAAATTACCGCTTTTAAGTAGCGATCGCATGGTTGGTCTGTGACAAAGAGCGTATAAGATTATGCTTTTTGAACATATGAAGCGATCGCATAAGCCACCAACAATAATGTATCTGACCTTCATTGGCTAAGATTGCCGCTCTGTTGCAGGTCGCTTAATTTCTGTCAGACTCCCATCAGGATGTCGCAGATAGCGTTTCCCATCTATGACTTCTACTGTTGCAATACCAGCAGCGTGCATGTCCGCAATTGCTTCTCGCACTGCTTTTTGAGCAATGGCTTCATGTTCCTCTGGAGTTAGGTCAAAGTAACTCTTTTTGGTGTTGTCCATTATAGTTATTGAGAAAAGTGAGAAATAAACTGGTGTTCCGATGGTAAAGAACAAGGAGTGCGATCGCACGTAACGATATCAGCATTTTTATGCAGCTAGCCCATCAAAATACCCAATACTAACATAGCGCGAATATACTAGAACAGCCTCTTTAGAAACTTATACGCTGCATATTTTATGAATGATGAATTTAAGCCATTAAATCCAGAAGAAATTCTCTCTTTAACTTATGAACCTTTTGGTCGCCAGTTAAATTTCTCATCTAACAACTTTGTCACCATTCCTATAAAAATACAGCAATTTAGTAAAGTTCTTACGAAAAGGTTGACTTTGGCAGATAATAGAGGTCAGGATTTATGCAGCCACGGAATAAATTGCGAAGTTCTTAGATTCGGTGCAAATGGCTGGCAGAAAGGAAGATTAAGAGCCAGGGTTATTTTGGAGTTTTGTCCTGACCAGGTGACAATTCAAGATGGCACAGTAAGCAATATTTAAAGTCAGAGTTCACTCCTTGCTGTCAGATAAGTGGTAGTATAGCGGCAAGCGATCGCTCCCCATAATTCCTACAAATAAGTACACTGTCCCAACGGCAACTCTAACTGTCCTGGTGAAGTATTGGATCGCCCTCTAGCCCGACCGTGAAGACCAATATGGCACGGAGCACACAGCGGTATTAGATTGTCTTCGGGCGTGAAATTAGCGTGATGTATGGATAGCGTTATCATTGTCCATTCAGCACGGGACATCTCCCTTGGCTTTTCGCCAGGACGAAGACATTCTTGTCCGCAATGCTTGCAGCGCCAGTTAGCAGACTGCTTGACTTGCAGTGCGATGTTTTCCCAGTTATCCCCGTATCGATTTCTATCGTGGATTGGCATGGTGGTTATCGTGCGATCGCGTCAAGATAATTTTCACCTAAATTTGACCAAAAACACAAGATGAAGAGCGATCTCATTACCAGTTTGTCATATCTTACTTTTTTAAGTTGCAGCTGCATAAATTGCTTTGCCCATACGTTTTAACTATTAAATAGTCAAATTGGAGAAAAATTATGCGATCGCGTTACCTTGGTTTACTAGCGATTTCTGTAATATCGCTTTTTGTTCTACAACCGTCTGCGCGTGCGGATGTTAGAGGTGGAACCGTTCCCTCAACGATCAGTTCTGGGATTGTTAATCGGGAAGCTGGCTCTTCTGTAATTTTAGAGACATCTAAGTTTACAACTC
>JBBQRU010000150.1:0-12291 GCA_038214545.1 Cyanophyceae cyanobacterium
TAACAGCATTTCCCCGCAAGCTGCACCACAAGATAAATTATCTTGCTGCTGGACAACTTCGGAAGTGAAAGTTTCATTAATTACTTCCCATCTACCACCAGCGCCAGCCCAATCAGAGTACATTCTCTATTCCTTTTTAAATACCTCTGCGAAATCCTGAGCAAACTGCTCAAAATGTATGGCTTTCTTACCTGTAACTTGCTCTACGACAGGTGATATATCTGAATAATCGCCTTGAGCTTGCCTAGCATATAACCCTAACACGAGATCGCATCTTGCATCTGGCATTCCGGTAGCTAAAAGTGCTTGCTTTGTGGCATCAACGGATACAGCTACATAGTTAATTTGTCTGCCAAGTACTGCGGAAAGAATGGATGCGACTTGATCGTTGGATAAGGCTTCTGAACCAGTTATTTGATAAACTTTACCTTCATGACCAGTTTGTGTCAGCGTGGCTACAGCTACCGCTGCAATATCGCGTGTATCCACAAAGCTAATCTTTGCCTCTCCTAAAGGCAGATAAAAAGTGTTTTGAGTTCTAATAGTTTGCCCAACGTATGTATCGTAATTTTGATGAAAGGAATTTGGACGTAAGAAGGTGTAAGTAATTCCCGAAGCGGCGATGTTTTCTTCACCTTTTTTGTGTAATTGACCTAAAGAAATCGGTGGTTGAAAATCAGCACCCATAATTGATAGTTTCACGATGTGTTTGACACCAGCTTTTTTGGCTGCTTCCAGACACATAGCCTCTGTTTCTACCATGTTCTCAGTGATGGGTGTTGTTAAGAAAACTTTGTCCACACCGGCAAAAGCTGGTGGAATTGTTTCCGGCTTGTCAAGATCCATCTCTACCAACTCTACACCGGGAAATTTTAGCGCTTGTGCTTTCACAATTGATCGCACAGCCGCTCGCACATTGACTCCTTGTTCAGCTAGCTGTTTGACAAGCGGAGTGCCCACATTACTAGTAGCGCTGGTAACTAAAATTGTTTCTGTCATGATTTATTTCTCTTCTACTATTTGAAAGCGGCAATAGAATCTTGAGCAAACTGCTCAAAGCTGATAGCTTTTTTACCTGTAACTTGCTCGACTACAGATGTTACCTCAGCGGCATATCCAGCTTTGTAAATACCATACAACTCTAGGTTGGCGTCAACTAGACTATCTGGCATACCTGATTTTTGCATTTCTTGACGAGCCGTATCTTCAGGAACATCTACAGAGTCGATTTTTTTACCAACAACAGTAGAAATAATCTCCGCGATTTCAGCATTAGAAATTGCTGCAGGTCCAGTCACCTCGTAGGCTTTCCCAGCGTGTCCATCTTGAGTAAGTGCAACTGCAGCGACTGATGCAATATCGCGAACATCAATATGGCTAACCTTGCCATCTCCCATCGGTAGGTAAAAAGCATTTTGAGCTTTGATGGTTTGACCAGAAAAGTTAGAGTAGTTCTGCATAAAGCCGTTGGGACGGACAAAAGTGTAGCTCATCCCAGAAGCTTCAATTGCTTTTTCGACTGATCGATGCCATCTGGTCATAGTAACTCCCGGTTCTATCTCTGCACCCATCCCGGATAATTTGACAATGTGTTTGACTCCTGCTTTCTTCGCTGCTGCGACTAAATTAGTTTGCACTTCTACTAAGTTAGGAATCAGGGTCGTGATTAAAAAGACTTTCTCTACATCAGCAAAAGTAGTATCAAAAGTTTCTGGTTTTTCAGTATCAAATTCAGTTAGGGATACTTTGTCACTTTTGAGCGCTGCTGCTTTTTGGAGAGAACGCACTGCTGCACGTACATTTGCGCCCGCCTCTACCAGTTTTTTTACAACTTGACTGCCAACGTTACCTGTAGCACCGAGCACTAAGATTGTGTTTGTCATTGTGTTTTCTCCTGATGGTAATTAATTGTGAGGTAGGCAATATGCCTACCAACTAACAGAAACTGATTTACGGTTTGATAATCAACTTACCTTGAGTACTGCGACTTTCGATCAACTGATGTACCTTAGTTGCTTCAGCCAGCGGATATATCCCACCGATTTGCATCTTCAGCTTTAAGTGTTTGATGTAGTCCAATAGCTCATTTAGAGAATCAGTGTAGACAGGATTCTCCAAAAACTCGTAAAGTGAAAACCCGGTGACAGAACGAGTTTTATCAAGCAAAATAATCGGATCGAAAACCGTACTCCCACTTGAACGTCCATAGACAATCAGCTTACCAAAACTCGCCAGACAGTCTAAACTTTTGAGAAAGATATCACCTCCTACAGCCTCCAAAACCACATCAACACCTTTACCATCGGTAGCCTGCATCACCTGCTCTTGCCAATTTTCATCCCGATAATTAACTACCGAATCAGCACCATTCGATTTAGCAAACTCCAACTTTTCTGCTGAACCGGCTGTCGCCACGATATGATTTGCACCAAGGATTCTTGCTATCTGCACCGCCAGAGAACCGACACCACCAGCTGCTGCATGAATCAAGACAGATTTTCCAGGATGCACTTGACCCAAAGTTTTCAAGATATGAAATGCTGTCAATCCTTGAGTAATCACTGCCGCTCCGGAATCAAAATCAATTTCCTCAGGTAGAATCACTGTTAAATGTGCTGGCGCAGCGACATACTCAGCATAGCCACCATCTTTGGTAAAAGCCATGACTCGCTGACCAACAGCAAACGATTCCACCCCATCACCCAAGCGTTCAATTATCCCAGAAACTTCAGTACCAGGAGTAAACGGTAATTCCGGAGTGTAAATATATTCGTTTTTCCGTTGTAAAGTATCAGCGAAGTTCACTCCGCAAGCTTGTACTCGGATCAACACCTCCCCAGCTTGTGGTTCTGGAGTTGCAATATCTTCTAGCTTTAGAACATCAGGAGATCCAAACTCATGAAATTGAATTGCTTTCATATTCAGTTTGCTCGCTTTTGGGGTGTTAAGTGAGTAGGCGGGACTCTTTGTTTGTAGTTGCATTAAGTGCGCTAAAGCGCAACTACGAACCAATTTCTAGTTTACAATTCGTTACATATTTCGATTTGCTCTTGCTTATCTACTTCAGGCTCACGTATTTAGAGAAGCACTTAGTGTGAGACAATTACTCTTCCACTCTTGCAGGAGACTCTTCTGGCACAATCTCAAGTACCAGTTTTTCCGTCCGACGTAAGATTGTCAGTAACGATCGCCCACCTACTCGCTCGTGTGTTAAGAATTTATGCAAATCGTCGATACTTGCGATCGCTTGACCGTTCATCCCGACAATAACATCGCCCTCTATTAAACCAGCTTTTTGGGCTGGACTATTCGCCTCTAAAGAAATAATCAAAATTCCACTTTCCACCGCCAATTCGTGGAATAACACCACACGACGAGGAAGTGGGACATTTTGTCCACCGATCCCGATGTAACCTCGTCGAACTTTACCATCTTTCATCAACACTGGGATCACAAACTTAGCAGTATTAATTGGGACAGCAAAACAAATACCCTGTGCTGACATAATCACAGCCGTATTAATACCAATCACTTCACCGTGGGATGTGACTAGTGGTCCGCCAGAGTTACCGGGGTTGAGTGCGGCGTCAGTTTGAATGACACTATCAATTAGGCGACCAGACTTGGATCTAAAAGATCGTCCTAAAGCGCTGATCACGCCGCTAGTAACAGTTGTCTGAAAGCCGTAAGGATTACCAATAGCGATCGCTAGTTGACCGGCTTTTAAAGACTGAGAATCACCTAATTTAGCCGCGATTAAATTTGGCGCATGAATTCTAATTACCGCCAAATCTGTATCTGGGTCATCGCCAATTAGGTCTGCGGGATAACTGCGACCATCAGCTAGGGTCACTTCCAGTTTGGTGGCGTTGTGGACGACATGACTATTTGTCAGGATATAGCCGTCTCGTGTGAAGATTAAACCAGAGCCATTGCCTCGGACTTCTTGTGATTGTTGATGATTCCGGCGTCTAATTTTGACTTGTCTTTGCACGTCGATATTGACAACGGCGGGGCTAACGAGTTCTACTACATTGATAACAGCTTGCGAATAAGCATCGAGTAGCTTTTCATCAGCAGTTGGGGTTGTAATGGTGGTTTGCACCACCTCATTGTCAAAACCACTGTTTGATGCCAGTTGGATTCTTGGCATTTATGCTACTCCTTTCGTCCTGAAGGGCAGAATTCAATTCTGTTTTCCCGATTCTGACAAAAACTCAGCTATTTCGACAAGAGGGAACCCAAAGGTGGTATACAGACTTTATGGTTCGTAAGTCTCTCCCCGTTAGTGTGCTGAATCAAAAATGTGGTTCTCGGCAAGTTCTCGATCTGATTGCCGATAAGTGGACAGCGATCGCTATCTATCGACTGTCGCAAGGTACTAAGCGATACAGTGAGCTGCAACGTGAAATCAATGGAATTTCGCAAAAAATGCTGACGCAAACCTTACGTAACTTAGAGCGTAATGGGATTGTTGAGCGCAAAATCTACCCTGTAATTCCCCCAATGGTCGAGTATTCTTTGACAACTCTAGGTCAAACATTGGTAAAACCTTTATGTCACCTTTGTCAGTGGGCTGAAATACATCTGAGTGAAGTGGAAGCAGCGCGAGAACAATATGATGCCAATGGCTAATTGTGACGTTTAGCCATTAGCTACTATTAATTAACGACCATGACCCATAAACTGAGCTGCCATCTGCATCATCTCAGTCAAATCGACATTGCCATCACCATTTTTATCGAGAAAGGCATTCAATACCGGATTTCCACCGGATTGTGGATTCTGAGTACTAGCACCCATATGCAACATTTGCAATACCAGGGGCACTAAAGTTGGTAGCATTTGTTGCACCATCCCCGCATCTAAGCCTGTACGTTCTTGCACAACGTTAGCGACCTCCTGTTCGATGGCTGGTGAAAATACAGAGGATACAGCTTGCTGATTAGGGGTGGTACCGCTAAATTGAGCAACTAGAGATTGTACTTGATCCTCACCGTCATTAGCTTGCTTTTCTTGTAAAGAGGAACGCACGTAGTTACCGACAATTCCCATTACCGATTGCATCGCCGAAGTATCTGCACCAGTGCTATTACTCAACTGTTGCACGGCACTGAAGACTCCTGCAACCTGACCCAAACTACCTTGTTGATTCGGATTGGCGACAGCGCTGATAATTTGGTCAAAAAGTCCCATATTTTTCTCCCCTTCGTCAGTTTCGCCCAATGTCTCATAGCGAAGCTCAAAATTGCAAGCCCTCTGCCAAAGTAGTATCTTTTTTGAGTGAAAAACCGGCATTGCAATTAAGATCAGAAGCATATATGTACTTAGCGATCGTCAAGAACCATGCCTCTGTCGCGTCTAATCACACTCATTGTTGGTCTGATCGTCATTTTGGGGCTAAGTCTGTGGCTGATTAATTCTCTGTCATACCTGTTTTTACAGACTTCCTATTCTTCCCCATTTTTAGGCAATCTCCTGCTGTTGTTGCTGATTGTCCTTTTCTGCGGATTAATTGCCGCATTTGTCTATTATGTGTTGGTATTACAAGCATCTGGACGGCGGAGTCGGCGTGAACGTCAACCAATAGAGATTCCGGCGGTCAAATCAGATGCGGCTGCTTCCACCTTACAAGCAGTACAGCAACAAGTAGCCCAAATCCAAGATGAAGTAGCGCGTCAGGCATTGCTGGGTAAATCGCAAGAAATTGAAACGAACTTGGCGCGGGGTGAGTTGCGAGTCGTGGTATTTGGAACTGGAAGTGCGGGCAAAACTTCTTTAGTCAATGCGGTGATGGGGAAGATTGTGGGGCGAGTAGATGCGCCGATGGGAACAACTCAGGTAGGAGAGACTTATTGTCTGGGATTGAAGGGATTGGAACGTCAGATTTTAATTACCGATACGCCAGGAATTTTAGAAGCTGGTGTTTTGGGTACTAAACGCGAGCAATTAGCCAGAGAGTTGGCGACGGAGGCTGATTTGCTACTGTTTGTGGTGGATAACGATTTACGAAATTCAGAATATGAGCCGTTGCGGAGTTTGGCGGCAATTGGCAAGCGCAGTCTGGTTGTGTTTAACAAAATAGATCTTTACACAGAAACTGACCAAGATCTGATTTTGGCGCGTTTGCGCTCCCGAGTAGGAGAATTTATTGCTGAGAATGATGTAGTAGCGATCGCGGCTAATCCTCAAGCAGTAGTTTTAGAAGGAGAAACCTTTGAGCCGGAAGCAGATATTGTGCCTTTGCTACGACGGATGGCAGCAATTTTACGGTCAGAGGGTGAAGATTTAATCGCAGATAATATTCTCCTGCAAACAGTCCGCCTCCAAGAAGCCGCGCGAAAACTCATTGACGGTCAACGCCTCCGCCAAGCGTCTAAAGTAGTAGACCGTTTTCAATGGATTAGCGCTGGTGTGGTTTCAGTCACACCTCTACCATTTGTGGATTTGCTCGCAACTGCAGCGGTTAACGCCCAAATGGTTTTAGAAATTGGCAAAGTCTATGGCTGCGAATTGAATATGGAACGCGGACAGGAATTAGCCGTATCTGTCGCCAAAACCCTCGCTAGCTTAGGGATTGTCAAAGGGGCGATTGAATTACTTTCGACGGCGTTACAACTCAATCTCGGTACCTTTATTATTGGCAGAGCAATTCAAGGTATTACTGCTGCTTATCTGACGCGAATTGCTGGTAAAAGTTTTATCGAGTATTTCCGCCATGACCAAGAATGGGGTGATGGCGGGATGACAGAAGTAGTACAGCGACAGTTTCAATTAAATCGCCGGGATGAATTTGTGAAAGCTTTTGTCCAACAGGCGATCGCTAAGGTGGTAAAGCCGTTGACAGACACTGAACAGTAATTATCCTAAATATATACCGATGTACTAAAAAATTCAGTAAGTTATTCACTGCCTTTTCCGGATACCGATAAAAGTTAGCGAAAGACTTAATGAAGCGTTACTAAGTAACTGCCTAATGCTCCACCAAACCATCGGTAAAATCCTCTTCTCACGTTATAAAATTGTCGAGAGCCTCGGGTCTAGTCTTTTTGGACAAGCCTATCTAGCGATCGACTTAAAATCACCCTTACACACTCAGTGTGTAATTAAACGCTTAAAACCCCCAGAACCAAACCACTTAGAAACTACCAGATTGCGTTTTGCGACCGAACTGGAAATGTTGCAACGGTTGGACAAACACCAAGGCATACCCCAAATCATTGCCGCGTTTGAAGAAGATGAGCAATTCTACATAGTGCGAGAGTTGATCTCCGGACATTCCCTCACCGCTGAACTGCCAATCAAGGAACGTTGGGGTTATACGTGGAATGAAAGCGAAGTTGTGGAATTCCTCCAAGAAGTCTTAAGTATTCTGGAATTTGTGCATTTTCAAGGTGTAGTCCATTGCGATCTCAAGCCAGACAACTTGATCAGACGTGCTGAAGATGGCAAACTATTCTTAACTGACTTTGGCTCACTAGGGTTGCCCCAATTTGAAGTCAATCCCCTGCTACCGATTTTCAGGATTGCGGTCACTTCATTAGGATACACACCACCAGAGCAATTTCAGCGCCAGGTGCATCCTAACAGCGATATTTATGCCTTAGGAATGATTGCGATTCAGGGATTGACCGGACACTCCCCGATGCAACTCAAACAAGACCAACAGACAAATCAAGTTATCTGGCGTGTCAACGAGATCCAAATCAGCGATCAACTTGCAACTGTTTTAACGAGAATGATCTGCCATGACTATAGAGAACGTTACCAGACAGCCGGTGAAGTACTCCAAGCATTACAAAATCTTTGGTTAGAAGTTGCCTATGCAGAAGTAGAAACCCATAGATCCCAAGCAATTAAAATTTTAGACTCGGTACATCAACAAAGTCATACTCCTGCTCATGCACTTAATTCCGAATCTAACCAGGAATATATAATCCGAGAACATCCCCGCACTTCACCAATGCTAACAGGGATGAAAATCGCTCTAGCTGCGAATTCATTAGTCATTGGATATGGAGCATATTCATTATTAAATAATTCAGTTGCTGCATTTAAAACAAATATATTATATCAAGCTACAGAAGAATATCAAACAGGTAATCTAGACCAAGCGATTGCTTTAGCCAAATCAATTCCTCCCGAAAGTTCCATTTATCCTGAAGCTCAAATCACAATCCAAGACTGGACTAAAGATTGGAAAATCGCCGCGCAGCAATATCAACTTGCAGAAAAAGCTTTTAATCAAAGCCGTTGGGTAGATGTACTAATAGCCTCTCGCCAAGTTCCCGATATTTTATATTGGCAAACAAAAACAGACCACTTAGTCAAAAAAGCAAAACCCAAAATTGAAGCTATTTCCTATAAACTATTAAACAAAGCCTACGATAGTGCAGAGACAAAAGACTTTAGTACTGCAATCAGCTATCTCCAACAAATTCCTCCAGAAAGTTCTGTGAGGATGGTAGCTAAACAAAAGCTAGCCGAATACTCTCAAAAACAAGAAATCAAAGCAGTACACTTACTACAACTCGCCTACAATAAAGCCGAAACAAAAGACTTTCCCACAGCAATAAAAATCATTAAACAAATCCCCAAACAAACCCCCACCTACACCACAGCCCAACTCAAATTAGCGGAGTATACGGAAAAGCATCGTCAACAATCGCACATTGCCAAATCAGAGACTTATCTGCGAGAAGTGAATGTTTTTTGAAACGCGGAGTTCTTCGCAGAGGTAACGCAGAGGATCGCGGAGAAGACTCTGCGTACCTCCGCGTTACCTCCGCGCCCTTTGCGTTTCAAATCTTCAACTTCTCCTTAATCTTCTCAACCAACAAAAAACTCTGCGCCTGATTTTTGGCGTTTGTAGCTGCTTGATAATCTGGTTTGAGTCGAATTGCTTTTTCGTAAGAAGCGATCGCGTCTGGATAACGTTGTAAACTAAATAGTGCATTTCCCCGACTATACCAACTTTCAGCATGATCTGCTTTGTAATGCACTGCTTTATTATAAGAGGCGATCGCTTCTACATATTTCTTTAAACTGGAGAGTGAATTGCCGCGATTATACCAAGTTTGATAATCGTCTCGTTTGAGTTGGATGGCGCGATCGTAAGCTGTTACTGCTTCTTCATCTCGTTGCAGTTTATGTAATAACCATCCTTTATCATACCACGATTCGTAGTCGTTTACATTGATGGTAGTTGCTTGATTAAAAGATTCAATAGCTTCGGGATATTTTTGCAGGTTGATTAAGGCGTTACCTCGGCTAAACCAGGCGCGATCGTTGTTTGGCTGCGATTGTAAGGCTTTATCGTAGGCAGCGATCGCGTCTTGATAGCGGTGTAAACTAATTAGGGAATTGCCTTTGTTAGACCAAGCTTTGGCGTAATCTGATTTGAATTCTGTGGCTTTATCATAAGCGGCAATTGCTTCTTCATAGCGGTGTAGGTTATGCAGGCACCAACCTTTATTATTCCATACTTCGTAATCGTCTTGTTTGAGTTCCAGCGCTTTTTCATAGGATTTAATGGCTTCGGTGTATTGTTTTAAATCTAAAAGAGTATCACCTCGCGCTTGCCAGATTTCGGGACGATTATTTTGAATTTGTGTCGCTTTGTCAAAAGAGGCGATCGCTTCTTCATCTCGTTGCAATTTGTGTAAGACAAAACCTCGTCCACTCCAAGCTTCCAGATACTGTGGCTGGATTTGGATCGCTTTTTCATAAAGCGCCAGGGCGGCGGGATACTGTTTCAATTCATACAAGCTCTTAGCTTGACCGATTAGAGCCGGAAGATAATTAGGATTGAGTTGTAGCGCTTGATTGTAAGTAGCGATCGCTTCCGAATAGCGTTTCAAATCATATAACGTATTTCCTTGTTTATATAATTCCACTGCATTGGCAGAATGCAAGGCATGTAAAATAAATAAAGATGAGACTAACCCGACGCTGATGATTCCCGTCGCCAATAGCAGTTTTCGCCAACCGATCTTTTTATGGAAAGTCTTTGTCCACTGATTTTTGGCTTTTTTGAGTCCTGGTGCTAAAGCTACTGTCACCGCTGGATTTTTCAGATTTTTGAGTGCTTGTAATGCGGCTTCAGCTGAAGGATAGCGCTGGCGATAGTCATAGCGCACCATTTGATCGATAATTTCTGCTAGTTCTGGACTAACGGTGGCGCAATCTTGCCAGATAATTTCATCAGTATCAACATCTTTGACTAATTGCTCAGGTGATAAACCTGTTAGTGCTTGGATTGCTACTATACCTGTAGCATAGATATCACTACTGTATTTGGGGTTGCCATGTGCTTGTTCGGAAGGGACATATCCAGGAGTCCCAATCGCTACCGTTAATTTGACTGTTCCACCTAGCGGAATCGTTTGGGTGGCAATTTGCTTAACTGCACCAAAGTCAATCAAAACTAACTTACCATCAGCATCGCGTCTAAGTAAATTGCGCGGATTGATATCGCGGTGAATGACTTTTTGGGCGTGGACAAACTGTAAGATTTCTAAAATCTCTTGTAACAGCGCGATGACAGTATCTTCACTCAATTTTTTCTGTGATGTGATTTCTTGACTGAGATCGACACCTTGAATAAATTCTTGGACAAGATAAAATTCTTGATTTTCCTCAAAATAAGCTAACAATCGGGGGATGCGATCGTGAGTACCTAGCTGGTATAAAACTTGAGCTTCGGTGTCAAATAAGCGCCGCGCTGTCTGTAAAGTCAACGGATCAGTAGCTTGAGGCTTAAGTTGTTTCACGACACATTGAGGCTGATCAGGCAATTGTGTATCTTCCGCAATGAAGGTAGCACCAAACCCGCCACCTCCTAAGTGGCTAATAATGTGATAGCGTCCGGCAAGTTTTGTTAAAAGCATCCAGTTTAAATCATGCTTGCTACTTGATTTCCATGTTGCCACAAGGTTGTGAAGTTCGAGAGTCAAAAACGAGATTCAGCCATAATATAGTAACGACTCCAATCTCAGTTAGCATTGGCTTGCTTTTTACAGTTGACATCATAATCAGGCATAATATAACAAGCGCTCGATATAAATGCAACTATTTATGCCTAAAGTCGTCGATTCTGAACAATATAGAAGAGAACTGTTGAGTAAGTGTTTTGACTTATTTGCCCACAAAGGTTATGCTACCGTCACGACAAGGCAACTAGCCCAAGAATTAGGAGTCTCTACCGGAACGTTATATCATTATTTTCCCAGCAAAGCCGTTTTGTTTCAGCAACTAGTGGAACAGTTGATGCGCCGCGATTTTTTAATGGCGCAGGCAGAGTTACAGGGGGCAGAAACTTTTAACCAGCGCTTCCATGCGATTAAACAATTCTTAGTTAAAAACGAAGATTACTTTATTAAACAAATGTTTATCTGGGTTGAGTTCTGTCAGCAACAAACTCAAAATGAACTGCAAAATAGCGAGTTTTTCCAAGATGTCTATGAGCGTTACCAAAAAGCAATTACTATTTTATTAGGAATTACTGAACCCAGAATTATCTGGTTTGTACTATGTATGATAGATGGAATAATTATCGAGCGACTATGTGGTAATACAAAGGTTTCACTTGCAGAACAAGTAGACTTACTCGGACAAATGCTGACATCTTATCTAAAACAAGCAAATACACCCTAATAAAAAAGCCTCTCAGATGAGAGGCTAGTTAAAGTTTAGCGGAGAAAACTGATTAATTTATGCAGTTACCACAGCCATTGCGCCCGCCAAAGCGGCGAAGAAAGCGGAAACTACTGCAGTGGTGAATAACCACCAAGCGGCGGAAGCGGCGGCTTTACGGGTTTCTTCAGCTTGACGTTGTGCTTGATGTTTGACTTCATCTAGGCGGCGCTGTGCTTCTAACTGCAGGCGTTCAGCGCGTTGGAGAACACTGTTCCTAGCTCTTTCTACTTGGTCGATGACGCGGTTGGCATCTTCCTCGGAGATATCGTCACGGGAACTCATCAAAGCTACCAAAGTATCGCGATTGAAACCATGTAAGCGATCGCGCATTGCGTCAAATCCAGCTTGAGGATCATAAAACAGTTGGCGGACATCGCGCTTAATACCATCATAATTCAATTCTGGGCGATCCAGAGAGTTGAGATAGTTGCGAATTCGGCCAAATACGCCATCAATCACGTCTTGAATCCGGCGTTGAATACCCCGCACCTGTTCGACAAAATGCTCGCGGACACCCAGTACTTGATCGACAATTCTGGCGGCTTCTTCATCAGAAAGGTCTTCGCGTAATTTCAACAGCGAGATCAAAGTTGA
>JBBQRU010000151.1:0-12189 GCA_038214545.1 Cyanophyceae cyanobacterium
TGGGAGCAACGCGATTTGGTGAGGTCAGGTAAAAAACAAGCTAACGCTAAAAACTAGCTTCAGTAAAGTTCGGTTTTGGCTACAACGAAAACCGGATTAATACTTAGATAGATTTGCTGCCGATTCTAAGAGCTAAAGAGCACTCGTTTTTTGTCCCAAAAAAAAGGTAGGATTCCCTTTGGAGTAAAGGTTTTGATATCTGACATCAAAACAAAAACTGGGAATGCCTACAATGAAAAATAATATATATTCTACTTTTGATTTAAGCAAATCGTTGTTAAAGTTTCAAGAAAAAGTTACGAAACTTTTAGAATTAACAAATGTCGCGGAATTTGATGGAATAACTTTAAAATTACGTGAAGTAGAAATCAGGGAATCTGCATTAGTTTTAGCCGGAGAATGTATTGGTTTATTGCTTAATAATCTATCTAAATCTCAAGATTTTTTAGATAGAGCAATGTATCAAACAGAAGGATGGTGGCATGAGAAAACACAAAAGCATGGTTGTAAAAAGCGGCAAATTTTAACAATTGGTAATGTAGAAGTAACTTTAAAAGTACCCTATGTAGTTGAACGTTCTCAGCAACCAAATAAAAATAAACAATCAAGGCATGAAGGATTTTGTCCATTCTTAAAATATTTAGGAATGTCCGAGGGTTTAACCCCATTTGTTTTATCAACGGTAGTCCAATATGGTGCAATTGCCGGCTCGTTTGAAGCAGCGCGTACAACATTAATTGATTGGGGAATAAATATTAGCCTAAAACGAATACAACGGCTAACATATTATTTTGGTCAAATAGGAATAGATTTACGCAATCGCAAGGTAAATGACTTAAAGTCTGGTAGTTTATGCGCCTTAAATACTCTAGAAAATCAACGTGTTATAATTGCTGTAGATGGTGGACGTACACGTATTCGAGTTAATAAGACAGTCAAGCGTAAGGTTGAAACTAATCGGATTGGCTTTACAGGAGAATGGGCTGAGCCGAAGTTATTAACTATTTATACAGTAAATGAACAAGGTAAAAAAATCAAAACTGCGGACATTACTATTACCAATGATGGAACCTATGAAGGATATCAAGCATTTTTAGAAATCCTCGAAATGTATTTGTTTAATTTGGGGATTAGTCAGGCAAAGCAGGTTTTATTAATTGCCGACGGTGCTGAATGGATTTGGAAACATATTCCGCCTTTATTGAAGAAGTTACAGTGTCCACATGAAACTTATCAGCTATTAGACTTTTATCATGCAGCTGAGCATTTACAAGACTTTGCCGACGCGGCTTTTAGCACAAACAATCAGCGTCAACAATGGTTTAAAACAGCTCGCAAAACTTTGAAAAAAGGTCGTGCTTTAGATTTAATTAGAAATATGGATGAGTTAATATTGTCAGCGACTGGAGAACGCTGTAAAACTTTACTTCGAGAGCGAAATTATATTTTTAAAGCTTACCGAAGGCGGCTTTTAAAATATCATAAAGTTGCGGAACAAAAACTCCCCCTTGGTAGTGGCGCGATTGAAAGTTTAATTCGTCAAGTTGTTAATCTACGCATGAAAGGAAACGGTAAGTTTTGGTTGAAAAATCATGCTGAAATTATGTTACATCTTCGTTGTCAATGGGTAGCGAGAAGCTGGGATAATTTTTGCGATTCTATCTTTAATTCTTTTGTCAAACCCAAAGCTGCTTGATAAAATTTCTACCTGAATTCCGTTTCGGAGCGATTCTTTGCTGCAATTCGTACTAAGTAATTTAGACTTGTTGCAGATGTTTTTTGAAAATAATCGTCAAATAGCTTGCTATTAATCTTTATAAGATATCTTATAAAGGTTAATTCTCATGCAATTATGCATGTATTCAGTAAAAAAAATTACCTTCTATTTTCATGTGGTTTTTAGCGAGCGCTTATTTTTTGCCCGACCTCACCAAATCGCGTTGCTCCCCCTCTGATTTAGATTTACGGATACCAATAAATGTGTCTTTAGGATCTTTATTACTTTTAACTAACTTAAGGCTTGAAAAGTCAAACATATATCATTTAATTTGATTAAATTCTAAATTAGACATGCCTTGTTATTTGTTTAAATCCATTATTTTTTTAACAAATTCATTATGTAGTTTAGTGAAGTCTCCAAATGTCACGAGTTGATCTCTTGTTACATTCAGAATATCAGCAAGCGGTTTTTTGTCTCGGTTAAAGACGCTATCCCACAGGAAAAACATGAGTTTATTCTGTATCTGTTGAGCAGTCACTGGCTGTTTTATGAAAAAATACCCAATTTGCTTATCTTCAATACCGCGAATAGAAGCATGGTGTTTTTTAATAAAACTATTAAGGTTCTGAATTAGCTTTTTCCAATCTTCTTCTATTAAAGTACCTTCTGTGCCATAGGTGGGTTCGGGAGAATCACTATTTCCATCCCAGTTAATAAATTCCCAATCCCAGCGACGCTTGAAGGCACTGTCCATAAAATAAATAGAGTTATCGGAAGTGTTCATAGTTGCAAGAATAGAGAGATTAGGAGGAATATGCATTGAATTCCCAATTACAGCCAAGCTATCCACACTAATACGAAGCTTTGATAAAACTTCTTTGTATTCCTCCAATGCCTTAGGATTCTTAGATCTACCATATTTATAGTAACCAAAAGTACTATGACCATCATCATCAAACCCTATTAAAAGTAGGAGTTTATGAAGTTCTAGTTGTGAAACGCTTATGCCATAACTCGACCAACCGTCTTCATCACGATCCAAAAGCTGAAAAGTTGTTCCAAAAATAGCAGAAGAGTTACCACGGTTAATTTCATCTATAACTAGGGCAACATTTTTCGGATTTTCCCCTTCTTTTGCCGAAAGGATATTTTTATAAGCTTGTGCAATCGCTTTTAAAAAATGACCTTCATAAAAGTTATATTCTACTTTGCCTGACTTTGTCATTGGCACTAGTTTTCCCATGAAATCACCATAGGTGTATTCTGGATGAAAAACTGTTTTGACAATGTTCTCTGGATTTTTCTCTTTATCTATATCTAACTGATTTGGAATAATGGTACGATCAATTCTATAACTTTTGCCAGTTCCGGGACTACCGAAGAGAATTTTTTGAATTGGCGGCTGTATGACTTTTGACATTAATTTTTTACCTATGTGAAAAATAGGTGTATAAGATCTTTTGCTTCAATGCAGTAATAACTGATTTCTCATATAATTTCAGATCACTCTGTCAAGATGCACTATATTTGAACCTGTATTTTAAGTAAATATAGACCATAAATGTTTATAACTCATTTTTTACAGATATTTAAAATAAAACGAGATCATAAGTAATTAGCGACTGTAACTAAGTAATATATCCTGTATTCTCTTTAAAAAAGGTATAAAAAACAACTTTACATGTGACATTGTTCAGCCGAACCACTATCTCTGTAAAAGGATAGGAATAGTTAAGATTAGAGGCACACTGACGCATTTGCCTGTGCTAAAGTTGCCCTGAGTATGATTCATATATCTACATTGTATTGCCCAATACATAATATCTAGTCTCCTGTCAAAAATGGCGTAAACGCCCCAAGAGTCAGATAAGTTACTTATATGTGAATAATGTCAAAGCTGTTTGACATTATTCTTATAATTACGAGATATAGACACACCTACTTTGACAAATTCCAGTTCGGACGAACAAGGACAACTCAACGATGAAAGAGATCATTGCTGGCAACCTAATCCGCTACCGCAAAGGTCTAAACCTCTCCCAAGAGGAACTAGCAGAACTGGTGGGGGTGACTCGCCAAAGCATTAATAACTACGAGAACGCCAAAACTCTACCCGATAGTAAAACCCTATCTGCCACAGCGAATGCCTTGGGCATTAAGCTTGATGACCTTCTACGGCAAGAAAGTACAACAGTGCCGAATTTTCGGTTTCGTCATAACTCTTTTGATAAAAAGCCCCAGTTTGCAGCCCAAGTGCTGCGGTTGCTAGAAGACTATATTGCTCTAGAACAAGCAGTCGGCATTCCCACCTATGCTCCAGAAAGCACCCCTTGTTACCAACTAGAAGGCAACGAAAAGCGGATTGAGGAAATCGCCAATCAGTTTCGCTATCGATTGGGATGGGGTTCAAGTTCCATTCCGAATCTGTTTGAAGCTGTCGAAGAGATTGGCTTAAAAGTTCTGCGCTACAATATTGCCGTTCCTGGTTTTTTTGGACTGAGCGCTTGTAGCCTCGATCAGGGGGCTTTCGTTTTAGTTAACAGCCACAACATCAGCATTGAACAGCAATTGTTTACCACAGCGAGTGAAATTGGACACCTAATCTTTCATCGAGGTGAGTACCAAGACACTGTAACGAAAGAAGAAAAGGCACGAGAAGCAGTCGCCAAACACTTTGCCAGTCATTTATTAGTATCTCAAAAAGCTCTAGACCGAGCCTTAGATGTATTCACTGACCTGATTGAGTTGAAGACTCACTTCGGAGTTAGCTACACAATGATGCTGATGCGACTCGATCAGATGGGAAAGGTAAAGTATGGCGATGCTATCCAGAAAATCCATAGTGAATACAAGCGAAGAACAGGAGAATCCCTATCTAAAGAAGTTGAGATTGAACCAGTTTTACCCGCCGAAGATTTCCCAGTCAACCAACGATTTAAGCGTATTATTTGGCAAGCTCTTTCCGCAGGTCATGTTTCGGAATTAAAAGCCGCAGAGTTACTTAATTTAACTGTTGAAGACTTGCGGCTTGCTCGTAAAGAAGCTAGAGGTTATGCCATTGATGCTATCTTCTGTTAGCGGAGTGTATCCGCATGGCATAGGACTGATTTTGGATGCCACAGCCCTGATTGACTTTATGAAATGACTAGCCCAAAGTATTACGGTATAAGGAGGGTTGCTTTTGCTGCAGATCTAACAATACAATTACTATCCTGAGTTAGAGAAAGTCTAATTTCTCTTGAAATTGCCGGATTATCCGCAACAGCATAACGTTCTAACCAAGATGCAGAGTGCGCGGCTTGCGATAAAATTTCTACAGGTGTTTGCGGATTTGTTAATGTTACAAATCTCACGAAATCATTTTCTGACTGGGAATATTCCGTTAGTATTGTTGGTAAATCATCGGTGCTGGGATTATATGAACGGCTGAGTCCGTGCAAAGTAGGGCTGATTGTTTGTTGTTCGGTAGGTTGCACAATTAAATCAGGTAGGCTTTCGCAGATGGATGAGGGAGTGTTGGGATTTTGGGCAACCTCACGACGAACTTCTACTTCATCATTTGCTAGTTGTGTAAGTGCAATATCTTGGCGATCGCATATAGCTAAACAAATTTGTTCGTAGTCTTGACTATTTTTATCTTTACCTTGCAGCAAGCGTTCGAGAAAATGGGGAGGTGTGTCAGTACGTCTAGCGATCGCCCACAGGACAGGACTATAATCATCATTAAGTAATAGTTCTAAAGCCGAAATAGGTGTATTGGGATGATTTGCTACAGATAAGCGAATCCATGATGTTTGATAATTTGCTAATTTGGCTAAGACAAATCCTGGCATCTGAGAACCGGGAACGGCTTGCAGCAATTCATTTAAGGCTTTGTCTCGAAACCTAAAACCTGTTTTTAGAGCATTCTCCACTGCTTTTTCTAGTGCTGAGCCTGGTGTTTTTGCATTGTAAATATGAACAACTCCTTTCTCTACTCCCAAAAACTCTAAAACATCAACAGGAGTATTTTGATTGCGAGCTAGAGCGTTCCAAACATTTTTATCAGTATCAAAGGAAAGCTTTCTCAATAATTCCACAGGAGTGTCAGGATTGGCGGCAACTTGTTCTCTAACTATTGGTGATTCGTCATTGACTAACTTTTCCAAAATTTGTTTGTTCTGTCGGTGGCGTGCTAAGCTTACGCGAATATTTATCCTTGGATCTTGTATAAGCTCTAATAAGCTGCTAGCGGGTAATTTAGGGTTTTCTACAACGAGGGAGCGAATCGTTTCATCAGTATCTTTCGCCAACATTTCCAATAAGTAAATTGATGTTTCTTGACTGCAAGCTGCGATGATTTTAGCTTTGCGGTCGCCTTTTTTAATTACCTGTGTCAATGCATATGGAGTATTGCTACGACGTATCAATAACTCATGTGCTTCTACTGTTTCTTGATATTCTTCTTTTTCAAGTATTAAACGATAGCGATCTATTGCGGGTAAATTAGGGTTAGCAATAACTAGATCGTAATTATATATTGAGATATTGCTAATTGCTTTTTTCTCCTGAGGGTGACGGGCAATACGCATCAGTAAATCAGCAGGAGTATGAGGATTTTCGGCAATGGTTCTCAAAATATAATCATAGGGTTGTGATGAATCCACAATTTTCCTTAACAGATATTCAGGAACCGCAGGATTTTTGGCAATGCCTTCTTGCTGTCCTCGTTCTAGTAATTGCTTGAGAATGCTTGGCGGAGTTAGCGGATTGCTAGCGATACTCTCGTTATAATAATTTCGATTTTCTACGATTAAATTTTGGAAATATCTTAGCCGTTCTACTTCAGGAAGTTGTGTATTATATGCTAAAGCCATCCGCATGTCGCTGTCATCGGTGTGGGAACCGCGCCTGTATACAGATTTTGTTAATGTTATTTGCAGTTCTTCACGTAATGTAACAGGAATGCTGGGATTACCTACTAATGCAACAGAAATCTTGCGATCGCTCTGTACAACCTCAACCAACAAAAAATCTGATATTTTGAGAATGTTGTCAATGACTTCTCGCAACGCGGAATCAGGCAAACTTGGTAGTAGTTGCTGCCATTGTTCGTTTACCATCTCCTGAAAATCAGCATCTTTGTGATATCTTCGCTGCAAATCGCCAAAATAGTTATAGTTTTCCAACAGTGTCATCCACTGATATATTTCGATGAGCGTCATCCATTCTTCAACATTGATATTTGCTTGATATTGGTTGAGATTTTTTCTGACCTTGCTCATACAAATATCAGTCTCATCCAGACAACTATCTACTGCATATTTATCTGCCTGCGGATCTCTAGTTAAAAGCTGTCGCAGCTTAATTAGGAATTTATTTTGCTGAGATTCTTGTTCTCCTATTTTCTCTAATATCGATACAGGTGTATTAGGGTTAGATGCTATTTTTTGAATAATTCTTTTTTCTTTACTTAAAATCAACTTTTCTAATAGCTGCACTCTCACATTATCCGGTGTTTGAGCATTTTGAGCCACAGCTAATTTAATAAAAATATTGGAATAATGCACCAATTTTATTAATATTTCTGCTGAAACTTGAGGATGCTGGGCAATATCAGCTAAAAACCGAATATCATCTTGAATCGATTTATCCAATATTGCTGCTGATTGATGCGTCGCTTGTTTCTCCGCTTTCAATGCTTGCAAATCAACATTCGCCAACTCAGCTAAAATCCAAGTAGGTGTATTTGCATGACTCAACAAAAAATCTCGTAGTCCATAATCTTTCCACAGTAGTTTATCTGTGGCGCGTTCGTTACAAAATCTTTCTAAAATACTAATTGGTAAATTTTCTCTTTTCTGCAAAACACCTTGCTGAGTGGGAAACAGTTGATGCATGATCTCTTCCGTAATATTCCCATGTTCTGCCAGCGCCGCCTGTATTCTTGTATCCTCATGTTCTGCCAGTAAAGCCAAAACTTCCGTGGACGTTGCCGGATTTTTTGCCACTGCTAACTGAATTTTTAACACGCTATTACGCGCTAACTCCATTAGTGTCGCTTGCGGTGTATTGGGATTCTGCGCGATCGCTAACCTGATCCAAGTCCAACGACTTTGCCCCAACACCTCTAATTGTTCCCTATTGCTAGTCCCATCAGACGCGATCGCCTGTTGTTCTTCCACCAATTCAATTAACGTCGGCGGACAATTCGGGTTAAATTTCACCGCTAATCTCACGGGTAATTCCAAATCCCCGGCTAATTGTTCCAGCATTGCTATGGGTGTTTCCGGTGACTCTGCAATCTGTAAGCGTGCTTCTATTGATTTTTGCACCAACTCTAGTAACTGCAACCTATAGCGCAAAGGCATTTGAGAATTTTTTAGTGCTTGAATTAAATTTTCTGCTGGTACCCCACTCAAAAAACAAGGTGGTACTGTTCCTACTTTCAGCAACTCTACAGCTAAAGAGTTGTTTTGCCCCATCTGACGCGAAAGCAAGATTTCCGCAACGAATTCGAGAGAGTTATCGACTTCTCCCGCATAATTGACATGCAACCTAGCCGCCTCTGCGACTACTCCATCAGGGCTATTTACTAAAATATCTAATAGACTGCGTGGCGTATCCACAAAACTAGCAACAGCCAATTGCAATTTCACTGACTGTTGTAACAATTGCTCAGGTGGATCTAAAAATACTTGTAAGTCTGATGCTTTAAGTAGCAAAAGAGGCTGTATTACCATAAGAAGAAAATTTTAGTATATACGTACTATACAAAATGGCTTGATTATAGTCCGTAAGTTGATTCTTTACCAGTACTCCTCCCAAGTCACGCTAAAACTTAACAATTAAGACTTTGTTATTCATGGGAAGCTACTCTCCGGAGGCATCGGAGATGAAATGGGGTACGTTAGTTTGATGGTAGATTGAAGTTATAGACTTAATTAGCCAAAGATATTTAATTGCAACTCTTGGGCTAAAATTTCGATCAAAGCCAAACCTGCTACCGGATTACCGATACTATCTAGTGCTGGACTATAACAGGCGATCGCGCCTTGTCCAGGTACGATCGCTAAAACTGCGCCACTAATCCCGGATTTTATGGGTAAACCAATTCGCACGGATGCGGCAAAAGAAGCCTCATACAGTCCGCAGCTTAACATCAGCGCGTTAACAGTGCGGCGATTAAGTGGCATGATCGCGTTGTCAGTTGCCAAAAGCTGACCTAACTGGGCTAAATCTGCAACTGTACCTGATAAACAGCATATTTGTTCGTAGGTGTCAAGTGCTGATTCTAAATGATCTAAATATCCGGCTTGGGCAAGATTGTCGGCGATCGCTTGATTTGCCCCTTTGTCTGACGAGCGGACACTTTCTAGCATCGCCTCGTCTAACTGTAGCTGACAATTTGCCTGCTGATTTAACCATTGACAGAATTTTTGAGTGCGATCGCCCGCATTTATTCCCGGCAACTTATCCGCCAGAGTAATTGCGCCACTATTAATCATTGGATTGCGAGGACGGGAGCGATCGGCAACTAATTGCTCTAAAGAGTTGAACGGTGCATTAGATGGTTCAACTCCCACCCATGAAAATACAGTTTCGTTACCCAATTGTTCTAACAAGTAGAGCAGCAAAAACGGTTTAACCACGCTCATCAGCGGAAAAACACAAGCCGTATCACCCTCACTGTAAGTATCTGTTCCCCAGCAGATGTGGACTGCAAACCATTGGGAATCAGCCAAAGCCATGCGAGGGATACGTAACTCCACCCTACCGCGAACTGCTTGTTTTTTTGCTTGCTGTATCCAAGCCGATAGCTGATTAGCGTTTCCTAACATAGGCACAAAATCCCTGTAATCTCAGTCCGGTGCAATATGAGCAACTTTTTCCTATGCATCCAGTTCAAGAAGTTGCACAGTCAGGCGTAGCTTTCATGATTTGCCATAACTATCTTAAAAGTAAGGACTTAGATCATACCTCTAAGATACTCGCGGCAATACATTAACACTCAATTAAAAATCAGTTACAAAATACGGCAAAAACATGGAATCTAGTACTCATCGGCGAGAAAAGCCGCAGATCAGCCCGGAAATGCTCAAGAAATTACATCTAACTGTTAACCATCGTCATAACTGGCGCATATTGATATTTGTTGCTTTGTACGTTGTCGCTGCCTACACTGCTTTTATACTATCCAAGATAATTGACAGTAACTGGTGCTACCTAGCTTGTTTACCTTTATATGTGGTGGCAGCAGCATCGTTGCATGGCATTAGTTTATTTACCCATGAGGGAGTGCATGGAATTCTTCATAAAAATCCGCATTGGAATCGCGCACTGAGTATTATTTGTGCTTTACCTGTCGGACAGAATTACTCAGCTTATAAAGTTTTGCATCTCCAACATCATCAAAATCTTGGTTTAGAAGGCGACCCCGATCACTACAGTAATTATACTAAGTGGACTTGGTTACAATTTTTAATGCATTGGGGACGTTTGATTATTGGTTATCCAGTTTATTTAATCGCAATTCCGATTTTAGGGTTTCGTCAGGGAAATACCGCAGACAAAATTTGGATTGCGATTGAAGTTGCATTATTAGGAATTGCGACTACAGCGTTAATTCTATCTCCGATTGAGAGAGATTTACTAATTTCTGGCTGGTTAATACCAATGATGTTTATTAACACAATGGTGAATATTCGTGGGATGAGCCAGCATACTCTATTAGAACATGAATTTGATCCAATTCTCGGCACGCGGACGATTACTACAAATTTTGTCACGCGTTTTTTTATGTGTAACGAGAATTATCATCTTGAACATCATTTGTACCCTGGCATCCCTTGGTATAATTTACCACAGTTGCACAATGAAATTAAAGATGAACTTAGATCACAAGGGGCACCGTTCATTCCTTCCTATTTCGCATTTGTGAGCGATTTTGTTCTCACTAGCTTGAGAAAATCGCCTGTTGGAAGTGTTGTTCTTAAAAAATAGTTTAATTTTCCAAACATATGCAAGTATTAAACCCAAAGCAAATTGTAATCAATAAAACACCGGAATTATCTTGGATCGAATTAATAGAACTACCAACTTTAGAGATGGCGATGATGCAAGTGGCGACGACTTATAGTTTTTCCCAGCATCCTTATTTTATCTGGATTAATGATTATGCGCCTTCGCGCGATGCTTTCCTCCACAGCCAATTACCATTTCGCTTTGCAGTAGAGTCTTTTTCCCAAGCATTAGCTGCTGTTCTCGCACGCATTCCTATCCTTGATACGCGACTACCAATATTTGCGAATATCGCCGAGGAACATGGTTACGGAAATACTCTACGTTCTCACAAATTTACCTTCCAGGAATATTTACAAGCTTTGGGAGCAAATAAAGTTGACTTAAATACACCTTGTTCAACTTCAGTACTGGCTTTCAACCAGTCAATTTTGTCTTATTGTTTAACTCAAAGTCCAGAAGCAGGTGCCGCAATGTTAGGCATAATCGAATACTTGTATGTAGGAATTAGTGCCAATATTGCCCGGATTTTAAACGAACGACATTGGACACTTCCTGGTAGCCAGTCGCATTACATGAATCACGAAATACTCGATAACGAACACGCCAGAGATTTGTTAAATGTTGCCAACCCAGCTTGGGGAGAAACTAGATCGCGTTCACAAGTTGCTCAAGCCCTTGTTCTCGGAAGCTACTATTTTTGGAGACTTTACAATGATTTATGCCCCGGTCTCTGAAATCGCATTTTCTCAGGTTCGCGAAGATCCCACTATAGAAATGCGGGTGATTCAGCAGTTAGCCCAAACTCAAAATCAGCCGTTACGATTGTTGTTAGTTGCATCAGGAGGCTGTACAGTACTAAGTTTACTTTCTGTTCCTGAAGTGGCAGAAATCGCCGCCGTTGACTTGAATCCTGCACAAATTCATTTAGTCGAATTGCGACGACAAGCATTACTAAATTTATCAATTCAAGAACAATTAAACTTAATCGGTGCAAATAAAGTAACTTCTGAATGCGAACGAATCAATTTATATAAAAAGCTCGTATTTAAACTGCCAACTTCAACACAAGATTACTGGGATGCACGCGCATCACAAATTGCTTTTGGTGTCAATAGAGTTGGTAAATTCGAGCAATTATTTCGTGAATTGTCTGCGTGCTTTATTCAAAGAGGTTTTAACCCACTGCACAAGACAGAAGAGGCAATTCAAAGCCCTGACTGGCAAGCAATTTTTGAAAACGTGTTTGAACGTGATAAACTCGCACGTATTTTTGGCGAAGCTGCTGTTAAGCTGTTGTGCCTACAATTTGCATATAATAGAGAGATATAACTTCGGCAGCCACGTACAATGCCTACTAAAGACTTTCTAAACTCAGAACAAAAACAACGTCTACAACAGTTATTAAAACAAAGCGACCGCTTTGAAATGAGAGAGCGAGTTTTGATACTTTTATTGATGAATGAGGG
>JBBQRU010000152.1:0-11972 GCA_038214545.1 Cyanophyceae cyanobacterium
TATTCCTTTTGCCTCCAGCATAGCTGCCGCCAACATAGCTGATAAGTAACAATAGTTGCTAAGGGGTGTAATTTTGAATACAGTTGAGTTTTTATTTTATCTTCGCAGCTTAGATATTCAAGTTTTTATTGATGGTAAAAAGTTTCGCTGTTACGCACCTGAAGGAATGACAGCAGAACTACGTGCCGAAATTCAAGAGCGTAAAGTAGAAATTATTGAATTTTTAGAAGCAACCAATCGTACTAATAATCACAGCGTTAGACTCGTACCTATTTCGCGGTCTGAGAATCTTCCCCTTTCCTTTGCTCAACAACGGCTGTGGTTTCTTGAACAATTAATCCCTAATAATCCTTTTTATAACATTCCACTAGCACTACATTTAACAGGTTCGCTCAATCAAGCCGCCTTAGAGCAAACTTTTAGCGAGATTGTGCGCCGACACGAAACTTTACACACTACTGTTGTTATGCAGTCAGGGCAACCAGTTCAGGTAATTAATCCTATCCTGACAATACCCTTACCAGTAATAGATTTACGACAACTGCCACAAGCTGAACGAGAAATACAAGCACGACGACTCACTACCCAAGAAGCTCAACGTCCTTTCAATTTATCAACTGATTTGTTGCTGCGAGTAAAACTGCTGTGGTTGGATGAGACAGAATACATTCTGCTGCTGACTATGCACCATATTGGATCTGATGGTTGGTCTATTGGGGTGCTGAGTCAAGAGATAGCAGCACTTTACACAGCCTTTGCCAGTAATCAGCCTTCTCCTCTACCGAAACTTCCAATCCAATATGCAGACTTTGCATACTGGCAACGCCAATGGTTGCAAGGGGAAGTATTAGAAAAGCAACTCGATTACTGGCAAAAGCAATTAGACGGCATTTCTATGCTCAATCTGCCAACAGACAGACCAAGACTAGCTGCTCAAACTTACCAGGGTGCAAGGCAACCTCTGCAATTATCAAAAAGTTTGAGCGAAGCACTTTTAGCTCTCGGACAGCAAGAAGGGGTGACATTGTTTATCACCTTACTAGCAGCATTCCAAGTTTTACTTTACCGCTACACGCAACAAGAAGATATTGCTATTGGTTCGCCTATTGCCAATCGCAATCGTAGTGAAATTGAAGGATTAATTGGTTTTTTTGTCAATAGCTTAGTGCTGCGTACCCATCTAAATGGCAACCCAACTTTTCGCGAATTATTGAGTCGAGTTAAGGAGGTAGCTTTAGGAGCATATGCTCATCAAGATTTACCTTTTGAAAAACTTGTAGAGGAACTGCACCCAGAGCGTAACTTGAATCAACATCCACTATTTCAAGTTGTTTTTGCACTACAAAATGCACCCATGTCGGCGTTAGAGTTACCTGGTTTAACTTTAAGCCCGCTACCATTTGATACGGAAACAACACGTTTTGATTTGGAGTTCCACTTGTGGGAGCCTAATATTCAAAATGGGTTATGGCTTGATAGCTCAGAAGGAATTAGTGGTTTTGTAATTTACAGCACAGATTTATTTGATGACGCTACTATCGCCAGGATATTAGGACACTTTCAAACATTGTTGGAAGGTATAGTTGCAAATCCAGAACAGCGAATTGCCCAATTACCACTTTTAAGTGAATCTGAGCTAGATGATTTATTAGTTAAATCGAATGTTAATCGGTTAAATTATCCTCAAGATAAGTGTATTCATCAATTATTTGAGATAGTTGCCGAGCAGAATGGTGATGCGATCGCACTAGTTTTTGGCGACAAGCAACTCAGCTACAAAGATTTAAATACACGTAGCAACAAACTTGCCCATTATCTCAAAAAAATAGGAGTGAAAACCGAAGTTTTAGTAGGACTTTGCGTAGAACGCTCTTTTGATATGGTAATCGGTATGTTGGGCATTCTGAAAGCAGGCGGAGCTTACGTACCTTTAGATCCAAGCTATCCGCCTGAACGTTTAGACTTTATGCTTCAAGATGCTCAAGTCTCAGTTTTATTAACTCAACATAAATGGATTAACCGTCTCGTAAACTATAATTCACAGGTAATCTGTTTAGATAATGATTGGGAAATTATCGACCGAGAACCTGAAGATAATCTTGCCAGCCAAGTTAAAGTAGATAATCTCGCTTATGTCATTTATACCTCTGGCTCAACTGGAAAACCTAAAGGAGTTAAAATTGAACATAGAGGATTGTTAAATCTAATTTTTTGGCATCAAAAAGCGTTTACAGTTTCACCTCTTGACCGAGCAACACAGATTTCGGGAGTTGGCTTTGACGCTTGCGGTTGGGAAATTTGGCCCTATATTACTACTGGAGCTAGCATTTATTTTGTAGATAATGAAATTAGGCAAAGCCCTGAGTATTTACGAGATTGGCTAATATCAAAAGCAATCACAATTTCTTTTCTCCCAACTCCTTTAGCAGAGAAACTACTCTCATTAGATTTTCCTAATAACGCAGCTTTAAGAATATTACTCACAGGTGGTGACAGATTAAATCAATATCCTTTAACTGATCATCCTTTCCAGTTAGTTAATAATTATGGACCAACTGAGAACACGGTTGTGACAACTTCTGGTTGTATTTCTGTTAAGAATAAAGATAATTTAGCACCTTCAATTGGTCGAGCGATCGCTAACACGCAAGTTTATATATTAGACCGATATTTACAACCTGTACCTGTTGGCGTTGCGGGAGATTTGTACATCAGTGGTGATGGATTGGCGCGAGGTTATTTAAACCGTCCTGAATTAACTGCTGAATGTTTTATTTCTCATTGTTTTACTAATAAGTTAACACGACTTTATAAAACAGGTGATTTAGTTCGCTATCGAGTAGATGGCAACATTGAATTTTTAGGTCGCCTCGACGAGCAGGTAAAAATTCGCGGCTACCGTATAGAGTTGGGAGAAATTGAAGCCGTACTGAGTCAATATCCAGCAGTGCAGCAAATAGTAACAATTCTTGACGATAAAGAGGAAAAGCGCCTAGTAGCTTATGTGGTGCCAAAAACCGAATATAGCAGCGATCAGGAGAATATGCAATTAATGCAATTGCAGAATGAGCAAGTTTTGCAATGGCAGATGCTCTATGAAGAAACTTATAATCAATCTGCTGATTCCGATCCAAAATTCAATATTATAGGCTGGAATAGTAGTTACACAAATCAGCCTATTCCAGCAGAGCAGATGCGTGAGTGGGTGAATAACCAAGCCGAGCAGATTTTGGCTTTGCAACCCAAACGAGTGTTAGAAATTGGTTGTGGAACAGGTTTGATTCTGTTTAGGATTGCACCCTACTGCACTAAATATTGGGGAACAGACTTTTCGTCAGCTTCGCTTAACTACATTCAGCAACAGTTACAACAAGAAATGCCACAGGTAACGCTGTATCAGCAAATGGCTACTGACTTTGAGAAAGTAGAAACAGCAGCTTTTGATGCAGTAATTTTGAACTCGGTTGTACAATATTTTCCTACTATTGATTATTTGATTCGTGTATTAGAAGGTGCTGTGAAGGCAACTGCTCCAGGTGGCTTTATCTTCATCGGAGATGTGCGTAGTTTGCAACTCTTGCAAGCTTTCCACGCGTCAGTGCAACTATATCAAGCCGACCCTTCCGTTACTCGCTTCGAGTTGCAGCAACGGGTGCAAATGCAAATATTTCAAGAAACAGAGTTAGTTATTGACCCAGCTTTTTTTACGGCAATAAAGGAACGCTTTCCGCAGATTAACCATGTACAAATTCAACTGATGCGGGGTAAACATCATAATGAGTTAACAAATTTTCGTTACAATGTGATTCTGCATCTGAGTGCCGATGTTAATAATACTGAAAATTATTCAGTGTTGAACTGGTCTGAAGATAATCTAACAGTTTCAGCATTACGTCAGTTATTAATTGAGAATCAACCAGAAATATTAAGCATTATCAATGTACCAAATGCGCGGGTGATGCCAGCAGTTAAAACAGCAGAATGGCTATTAGACGCAGAAGGTTTTAACAATGTTGGTCAAATACGTAAAGCTTTGCAAGAAATCGAAATCGGAGTAGATCCCGAAGATTTCTATGCGCTGAATGTACCTTATAAACTTGATATTACCTGGTCTGATTCCAGTATTGAAGGACATTATGATGTAGTTTTTGTACGGCAAGATGTAGTAGGAAGAACTATTTTACCCCATAGCAAGACTTACTCTCGTCCCTGGCAAACTTACGCCAATAATCCCCTACAAGCCAAAGCAGCGCGTAAATTAGTGCCGCAGTTGCAGACTTACATAGCAGAAAAACTGCCTGATTACATGATGCCATCAGCTTTTGTCGTATTGGAGTCTTTACCTCTAACAGCTAATGGTAAAGTCAATCGCCGTGCCTTAAGAGCATTGCATGATGCAATTAAGCCCCAATTGCCTGAAAATTATATCGCACCTCAGACTCCTGTTGAACAAGTGCTGGCGAAAATTTTTGCTGAGGTTTTGGGACTTAAGCGCGTAGGAATACACGACAATTTTTTTGAATTAGGCGGTCATTCATTACTAGCAACTCAGCTTGTCTCTAGAGTGCGTGACACCTTGTGTGTAGAGATACCTTTGCGTACCGTATTTGAAGCATTGACAGTTGCACAAATATCTAAAGTCGTGGAAAGCTTTAAAGTAAGCAATGCTCAAAGCCAAGCCCCAGCTTTAGTACCACTATCGCGTGAAAGTCGGCGAATTAAGTTATCTTCCTTAAATATATCGACTCCTTCGGATTTAGGAGAATGACTGCTATGCAATGAGGACTGGCTTCAGGTGCAACAGTATCAAAGAATAAAATCTGAAAATTCAACTTATTATAACAAATGTATCCTATGTAACGATTTCCGAAATTCAGATCGAGGATTTGTTTCCGAGGGCATTGCAGCCTCTGGAATGCGACGCGATATTAATTGGGTGGATGCATTCTGGATTGTCAGCGGTGCTTCAACGCTAGTGCTGCTCTCTATTGGTTCCATCGCTTCGACTATTGGCACACCATCATGGTTTGTCTGGGGCCTTTCGACCCTGATTGGATTTTTACAGCTATTTATTTACGCCGAAATGTCAGGTATGTTTCCAAACCATTCCGGCGGCGCGTCAGTGTATGGGGCGATCGCATGGCGCAAATATGGCAAAATTTTTGCCCCGATTTGTATTTGGTGTAATTGGATGGGATGGACGCCAGTGTTGGCGTTAGGCGCGACACTGATTGGCAGCTATATTGTGACCAGCTTTGTGCCCGCAAAATCCTGGTTCGCCACCTTTTCAGTGACGCTGTTGGATTTATCGGCAATCTTACCGGGAATTGCCTTTAAGCTAACTGGACCGATTCTAGTCGGCATGATCGCGTTGATCGGGGCGTTCTATTTGCAGCATACAGGTATTTTGCGAATGGCACGGGTACAATTTTTGCTGGCGGTTTTGTCCCTAGTGCCTCTAATTGCTGCTGAGTTTTGTACCGATGCTGACGGGCAAAGTGAACTTCTCCTATTTCGTGCCGTTTATCCCTGAAGGAACGACAAGTTGGTTTAGCCAGCAGGCATTTGTCCTAGTGGCGGGCGGAATGTTTCTTGCCGGATGGACGACTTACGCTTGCGAAACGGCAATGTGCTACGTCAGCGAATTTCGCAATCCCGAAAAGGACACAATTCGCGATCGTCCTCATCACTACCGTCCATACCGCGCACCCGATTGGCTAGTGAACATCGGCGCACCCGTGCTGGCATTGCTGAACGCCGTGTTTATTCTCTTTGGTGCCAACACCTTTGCTCCCGGTGCGCTGTGGTACGGGCTTGGAGCACTATTTATCGTGATTCCAATCTTCTGGTATCGTCACCACTATGTGGATAAAGGTGTATGGCCTGCTGCGGCACAGGAAGATTTGGGGATTCAACAACCATTACCTTGAGTGCTTGAGTCCTTACACGTTCTATTTAGCAGTTTCTCTTAATTAGGAAGAGTTTATCATGTCTCCAAACGTAATTCTCGAACATGAAAGACGGAAAGAAGATTTCTCCGAAGACTTGTTTTTTGAAATCCGCACGAGAACCCGTGAAGCCGTTCATCGCATAGCAGAACAAATTCAAGTAGGGATGTTGGAGGAAGAAGCGAATGAACTCGCCAAAGCGACTCTACAAGCAATGGGAACTCGACAAGGCGGGCATCCTGCTTATGTACGGTTCGGTACTAATACAATCAAAAGCTATGGAGTGGCATCTGAACCGGGTGTCCGACTACGGGAGAACGACATTTACTTCATCGATATTGGACCCGTTTGGCAAGCCTATGAAGGAGATGCCGGAGAAACCTTTGTGATGGGCACCGATCCAGAGATGTTGAAGTGTGCTCAGGATGTTAAGCATTTGTTTGACACGGTTTCAGATAAATGGAAGACAACGGACATCACCGGCGAAGCACTTTACCAATTTGCTGACCAGACCGCTTTGGAAATGGGTTGGGTGCTGAACCTCGATTTAAGTGGGCATCGGCTTTCCGATTTTCCCCACGATGTCTACTATGAAGGACCTTTAGCCGCAATTCATTTCCATCCGAATCCCAAGCTTTGGGTGCTTGAAATTCAAATTAGGCACCCAGAAAAGCCATTCGGCGCGTTTTATGAAGATATTTTGATCTAAGCGATCGTGGATGGGCACAGCGGGTAGATAGCAAAACTTCTCCTGCTGTGTCCGAACATTCACTGTAAACAATCATAGCGATCGCAGATATTTCCTCACGTCCACATGCGTGTCCTTAAACTTCTTTCTTAATTGGTGTATTGATTATTTCATTGGGGCATCCAGGTTGGCGGCGAGCTTCCAGATACTCGGTAATAATTTGCTGATATCGCTCTTGTCCAAAAATAGTATAATGCCCTGGATAAACAGTTTCGATCGCGACCTTCTGCAATCTCTGGTAGGTTGCAATGTACGTAGGAATGTGGCTACAGTGCAATTCATCTAGCAGTTCGCCATCGTAAATTACATCACCTGAAAAAAGTTCTTTTGCCAAGGGATCGTAAAGCGCGATGCAACCAGGAGAATGACCCGGAAGATGCATCACCTCAAAGGCGCGATCGCCCAAATCCAGTACATCTCCTTCCTGTAAAATTTGGGTTGGCTCAGCCGCTGCAAATCGATATTGTTCCACAGTAAAACCGGGATAGGGTAACTGCTCAAAATGCTCTTCCAAAACCCACCCCTGGGAAGGCGTACACAAAGCTTCATAAGCATCTCCAGTTCGCAATGCTTCCGCTTCCGACTCATGAATCGCACGATGCTCAAATTCGTGGATTCCGGCTGCGTGGTCAAAGTGGATATGAGAAGCGATCGCTAACAGTGGCTTATCCAACAATGAGGCAATATAGTGACGCAGACTAGAAACCCCTAGCCCCGTGTCAATCAGCAAATCTCGATCCCGCCCCTTGATCAGCCAGAGATTTGCGCGATTATACCAGTAATAATGCGGCTCAGTAATTAAATATAGCCCATCATGAATTTTTCTCGTTCTAAACCAACAATCAGAAACAGTTTTTGGAGCCATCGAAACCTCTGTAAGTAATAGTCAGTAATAATTAATACGTAATTGCACTTATTTGCATAATTAACTTGAAAATTGACTAAATTTGCAAATAAATTTATGCATAATTGATCTATTTAGTAGAGCGAGCAAGGCATTGATAAAAATTAGTATACCAACTCATCAGCATCTGTTCGAGTTAGTATTGCCACAAACAGCGCTACTAATCATTGATATGCAAATTGATTTTTGCGATCGCTCAGGTTTCTGTAGTGTCAACTTAAAAGCTGATGTGTCTGCAATACGGGCAATAATTCCTCCGTTGCAACAATTGATTCATTGGGCGCGAAAGCAAGGAATATGGATTATTTACACGCGCGAGAGCCATAAGCCTGACTTATCAGATTTGTCACCGAGTAAGCAACTGCGCTACATTAATGCTGGATATCCTGTAGGTAGTGTCGGCAATCGGGGACGATTTCTAATTCAGGGAGAAGCAGGAACCGAGATTATCCCAGAAATAACTCCACTGTCTAATGATTGGCAATTAGATAAACCTGCTCAATCGGCATTCGTTGATACTTCATTGGCAGAACGATTGCACGATCGTCACATCACCCACTTACTGATCGCCGGAGTTACAACTGAATGCTGCGTGTTGGGCACTTATCGACAAGCCAGCGATTTAGGATTTTATGCCCTATTACTCGAAGATTGCTGTGCTGCCTTCGATCCAGCAGAACATAAAGCTGCGATCGCTGTACTGTTAGCAGAGAATGGCGCGATAGGTTGGGTTGCTACATCAGAACAATTAATCCAAAATATCCCATGACACTACTTGTTTTTCACTACCGAGTTTGATCTGCCCAAGGTACGAGCACTGCGGAAAGCCACTTCAAACCATAATCGATCGCGAGTCCAATTGCTCCAATCAACAAGATGCAAAAAAATACTTTCTCAGTTTGTAAAAAACGCTGTGCTTGAATGATTCTAAATCCCAAACCACTTTGAGCAGCAACCAATTCAGCAATCACAAGATAGTTCCACGCACCCGAAATATTCACCCGCAGCGTATCTAAAACACTCGGAAAGGTTGCCGGAACAATCACTTTAAACAGCACATCTCGCCGCGTTGCACCTAACGTATATGCAACATTAATCATTTCACTAGGAATAAACTTAACAGCATCGGCGATCATCACTGCGTTGTACAATACAACACCTAAAGTAATAATTAATATCTTCGATTCTTCACCAAGACCTACCCAAATCACGATCAAGGGTACGAAGGCGACTACAGGCATATATCGGACTACACCGACAAATGGCGCAAATAGACTGTCCATACTGTAAAACGTGCCCATCGCAATACCCATCGGCACTCCAATTACTGCTGCGGTAATAAAACCTGCTAACACTCGACCGCAGCTAACAATCATATCTGTCATAAGATCGTTGTTTCTGAACATCTCAATCCCAGACTGCATAACTGCCATTGGAGTAGGCAGAAACATGGACGGCACTAAATTGGCATAACTGACAATTGTCCACAGCAAGAGCGGAATGAAGAGCGATATCGCTACAATCAAGGCTGCCAATCGCCGCGAGAATCCTTGACGAATGCTCCAGAAGATCGAAGGTTTCAGATACTGGTATTGGCGATCGGGAGAATTAGATGAATTGAGACTCGCATTAGTCACTGACATTAATCCTTTACCAAATACTATAAAAAAACACACTTGCTTGATAACTCAAAAAGCGCAATTAATCTCAAGAATCAATCACCATCTCAGTCTAAAGGCACTTTCAAACTTTTTTGTATACCAGAATACTCTAGTCTCTAAAATTGTTCGATTCTTTAAAGTGAATAGACAATTTATGTATTACATTTGACAATGCAAAGTCACCACATCAATTTAACTAATACAAAGCCTCTATTCCGTCACCCAAAGAAGGAAGCTCAACTATGCTCGATAACAGATCTCAAGCCTTAGGGGGGCAAACCGAGCTTGCAGTCAACGCTGACCTTGCACCCACTCCAGCCAAGCTTGAGGTTTGCGGCTTGTCCAAGTCGTTTGCGATTAAAGGCGCCTCGATGACAGTGTTAGAAGATATTAACTTTCAGCTTTTTCCGCGAGAATTTGTGTGTTTGGTAGGTTCATCGGGGTGCGGTAAATCAACATTGCTGAACATTGTTGCCGGACTGACAGATGCCTCGTCTGGAAGCGTATTAGTGGACGGGCGAGAAGTGACAGGACCAGGTTCCGATCGCGGCATGGTCTTTCAAAATTACACCCTCTACCCTTGGTTGACTGTTTCTCAAAATATTGCCTTTGGGTTACAGCTTCGGAAAATGCCCAGAATAGAGCAGCTTGCTCGTATTAATTATTACCTCAATGTAGTGGGTTTGTCTCAGTTTGCCAGCGCTTATCCCAAACAATTATCTGGTGGAATGAAACAGCGAGTTGCGATCGCGCGGGCGCTAGCCAACGAACCAGCCGTCTTACTAATGGACGAACCATTTGGCGCGTTAGATGCTCAGACCAAAGAAAAAATGCAGCAATTCTTACTAGAACTTTGGGAGCAAACCCATGTAACCGTTCTCATGATTACTCACGATGTAGAAGAAGCCATTTTTCTATCGCAACGAGTTTACGTTATGAGCACGCGCCCCGGACGAATGAAGTTAGAAGTGAAAGTGGATCTGCCAGAACACCGGGATTTAGAAATCAAGTTATCGGCTGAATTTGTCGAAATTAAGCGGCAAGTTTTACACTCATTACGCGATTAAGGAAGTAATTTGTACAATTCAATTTTGTCATGGTAATGTGATTTTAGAACATTTTAAAACCCTGTTTTGCAATTTGTTTCAAGAGCTTAAAGGAATTCTTAGATGTTTAAGTTTCGTCTTGCCAAATTGATCGCACTTGCATTGGTCGCTCTATTTTGGACAGTAGCCTGTTCTCCTCAAGCAACGACTAATAATCCCGCTCAATCTCAACCTCTTACTGTTACCACAAGTCCTTGGCCTGGTTACTCAGGTCATTACGTTGCCAGGGTTAGCGCGTCTCAAACCCTATTGACAAGCGGACTTGCTTGATCTGTATTCGGATTTTAAACAAAGTGGAGCTATCTCAGCTAAAGTAAGATTTAATCCATTCAGCTGCAACTCAAGAAGTCATGCAAACAGGATTTGAAAAGAATTGTAAACCCAAAACATCTTTTACACCTAGTGTAGACAGTTTTGACATTACCAGTAAGTTTCAAAAATACTTCACAGAAATTGTAGATCCAAGAGTAGAAAAAACGAGACGACATTTACTTACTGATATTATTACCATTTCTATTTTGGCAGCAATCGCTGGTGCTCAAGGCTGGGAAGATATTGAGGAATATGGACTTAATAAAAAAGAATGGTTAAAGACTTTTTTAGAACTAGAATTTGGTATTCCTTGTCCAGATACTTTTAGAAGAGTATTTGAGAGAATTAATCCCAAAGAGTTTGAGAAATGTTTTCGAGCATGGGTACAATCATTGGTTGAAAATTTAGAAGTAGAGGTGGTTGCTATAGATGGAAAATCTCTTAAAGGATCATATGACCGAAAATCTAAACTAAAAGCTTTACATATGGTTAGTGCTTGGTCGAAAGAACACCGTTTAGTCTTAGGACAAACGAAGGTTAGTGAAAAATCGAATGAAATTACGGCAATCCCAGCACTTTTAGAAATGCTAGACTTATCCGGCTGCATCATTACTATCGATGCAATGGGTACACAAAAATCGATTGCCAAAAAAATTATAGAAGCAGATGCTGATTATGTTTTGAGTCTAAAAGATAATCATCCCACCCTACATCAACAAGTGAAGAATTGGTTTGAAACTTCCCTGTCTCTTGGGTTTAAAGGTGTTGATGTAAATATTAGTCAACGCGTAGAAAAAGGACATCACCGAATTGAAAACCGGAAAGTTTACACTGTGCCAGTATCACAACTCCCAGCACTTCATGAACAAGGTGATTGGGTAGGATTAAAAACGGTCGTGATGGTAGTACGATCAGTTCAGCATTGGAATAAAACTACCAGTGAAGTGCAATTTTACATTACTAGTATTGCTAGTGATGCTAACAAGATTGGTAGCGCAATTCGACAACATTGGGGAATTGAAAACTCTGTTCATTGGACATTGGATGTCACATTCCACGAAGATGAATGTCGAATTCGTTCTCTACACAGCCCACAGAATTTTGCTTTACTACGTCGCATTGCACTCAATGCCTTAGAGCGAGAAACATCTTTTCGTCGTAGTATTCGCCAAAAATCACGACGAGCCGCTACTCACTATCAGTATATGCTTTCTGTGTTAGCGGCTGCTGTCTCAAATTCTAACTCCATACTATGATCCGCCTGTCAATAGAGTTTGAGACGCGCTAACCCTG